>JAAZLV010000227.1 GCA_012799155.1 Bacteroidales bacterium
CTGGAGTATGATCATGACAGGCTGCAATCGATCGGGATCACGCCCAACGATATCAGGCAGGCTGTTTCCCGGCATTATACGGTCGATTTTCTCGGAATGGCGGAAACAGGGAGGCCGGGAGAAACCTCTTCCTGGATACGAATCATGCTGAAGTCGGAGGCAGAGAAGAACCATTTCGATCCGGAAGCCATATTTGTTACAAACGGTGCAGGGAACCTGATCCGGCTCGATCAGCTCGTGAAAGTAAAACATACGGAAAAGGAACCATCTGCTTACTACCGCATCAACGGGCTCAACTCCATCTATCTCTCCCTCACCGCCGAAGAATCGGCCAACCAGCTACGATTGAACAGGCAGGTTAAGGAAACGATGCGGCAGATTGAAGCGGCACTGCCTGCCGGCTATGAGATTCACGCCAGCTATGACGCAACCGACTATATTCGTGAAGAACTGCACAAAATCTATATCCGCAGCGGGCTCACCATTCTCATCCTCACCCTTTTCGTGCTGCTGATCACCCGCAACGGCCGTTACCTGTTTCTTATCGCAGCCAGCCTCTTCGTAGACCTGGCAATCGCCGTGATCTTCTATTACCTGTTCAAACTGGAGATACAACTCTATTCACTGGCCGGCATCACCATCTCGTTGAGCCTGATCATCGACAACGCCATTATCATGACCGATCACATCATGCACAAGGGCAAAAGAAATGCGATCATGCCGATTCTCACTGCCACGGTCACCACCATCGGCGCACTCTCCATGATCTTTCTGCTCGACGAGCGGCTACGGCTGAACCTGCAGGATTTCGCAGCAGTGGTGATGATCAACCTGATGGTGTCGCTATTTGTTGCCTCCTTGTTCGTACCGGCGGTAGTGGAACGGATAGGGCTTGAAAAGCGGCGTCATGGAAAAAAAAGAAAGAAGTGGTTCCTCTCCTCCCCTCTTTATTCGCGTGCACGTGTGATCGTCCGGTTTACTCACCTCTATGAAAAAACCATCCTTCTGCTCTCCCGCAGGAAATGGATCGCTTACGTCTGCATCATCCTCATGTTCGGTCTACCCGTATTCATGTTGCCTGATAAAATTGAGAACGAGACTCCTCTTGCCTTGAAATATAATGAAATAGTAGAGAGCACTACCTACAAGGAAAAAATCAAGCCGGTGGTCGACAAGGCACTGGGGGGAACCCTACGACTGTTTGTGGAGAAAGTTTACCAGGGCAGTTATTTCACCCGCAGTGATGAGATGGTGCTAACCATCACCGCATCAATGCCCAATGGCACCACCCTCGAACAAATGAATAACCTGGTGGTCAGTATGGAACGATACCTCAGCGGTTTCCCCGAGATCAGGCAATTTCAGACCAGTATCCACAATCCAAATAGGGCATCCATCAATGTCTTTTTCCGGAAGGAGGCGCAATGGAGCGGTTTTCCCTACCAACTGAAAAGCAATGTGATCAGCAGAGCCCTACAGCTGGGAGGAGGGAGCTGGAATGTGTACGGGTTAGAGGACCAGGGGTTCAGCAACGATGTGCGGGAATCAGCAGGACAGTACAGGGTAAAGCTCTACGGCTACAACTACGATGAGCTTGCAGCATGGACCGACAGTCTCAAACAGCGGCTGCTCACCTACCGCCGCATACGGGAAGTGACCGTCAACTCCAACTTCTCATGGTACAAAGATGATTACCAGGAGTTTTCGTTCGACCTGCACCGGGAACAACTGGCTGCCAGAGGTATCCGACCCGGGGAATTGTTCACCACCCTCCAACCGCTCTTTGCCCGAAATATCTGGGCGGGGGCGGTGACAGTCGACGGAGGCAATGAAGCCATCAACCTCACCAGCAAACAAGCAAAAGATTATGATATTTGGGCATTGCAGCACTTTGGTCTGAACAGCGGAGACTATTTCTTCAAGTTGAACGACGTAGCAAGTATCGCCAAGGGACAAGCCCCGCAGGAAGTGGGGAAGGAAAATCAGCAATACCGGCTGACAATGCAATACGACTACATCGGCTCACACACACAGGGACAGAAAATTCTTGAACGGGAGCTCGAGGAAATCAACAAACGTCTCCCCATGGGATATACTGCGCATAGCGAAGGCAACTACTGGGGTTGGGACAGCAATGACAACAAGCAGTACCGCCTCATCGCATTGCTCATCGTAATAATCTTCTTCACCACATCCATCCTTTTCAATTCACTGAAACAGCCGGTTGCAGTTATATTCATCATCCCCGTATCCTTTATCGGCATCTTCCTCACCTTCTACTGGTTCAAGCTGAACTTCGACCAGGGTGGTTTTGCCTCGTTCATCCTCCTGTCGGGTATTACCATCAACGCTGCCATCTATATTGTTGACGAATACAATCGCTTGCGCAAGCAGCGACCGGGGCTCTCCTCAATCAAGGCTTACCTGAAGGCATGGAATTCTAAAATCACACCCATCTTTCTCACCGTCGTTTCCACCGTTCTCGGGTTCATACCTTTCATGGTCGGCACCCAGAAAGAGGGATTCTGGTTCCCCCTGGCCGCAGGTACCATCGGAGGATTACTCATGTCGATTATTGGAATACTCATCTTACTCCCTCTTCTGATGGTAAAGAGAAAAACGGAACAGAATTGAGACAGAATTGAGACGGATTAATTGTTGGCATTTACTTTATTCTCCAATATATTTGTAATTCAAGTTTCGCAAGTAAAAATTCAGTAAAAGTAATCGCATAAAAAAACGGCATAGAGGCTTCTGTAATTCACAGATTATTAGTATATTTAGGATCCGCTGAATAATAGATATTTATTCTGAAAATCAGCAAATTAAACGATATAAAATTTGCATAACTGCAAGAAATTGAGTATTTTTACTTCATAAACCTTGCATTTTATGATACGATACAAGAGCTCCAGA
>JAAZLV010000228.1 GCA_012799155.1 Bacteroidales bacterium
AGGTCTTTCGATTTCATGATCGGCAATCCCGGGCTCATGTGCATGGTGGTGCTGCTCATGTAGTATGTGTCACCCACTCTTACCATGGCCACGTCGGGTACATCGGCCCAGATGATCGGATTGGTTGCCTTTTTATTCTCACCTTCAGACGCTGTGCTGGTAAAGTGCGAAAATAGGCAGAGTAGCAAAATTGTTGTTGCAAAAATACGTTTCATATGTTGAATTTATTAGGGTGTTGTATCTGAAAGATATACATTCTTAATGACTATCGGTTTGTTCCCAGAAGACCAGAAACCGATGATATAGATATGTGTAGGATCCAGTTTTACCTGTTGGTCTCCAACCTGCTTGTACATGTTGTGCAAGTCAACTATTACACGGCGCTCATTGCCAAAATCATAGAGTGCCGCTTGCGACCAGTAGTTGTTTTCGTCGAAGAGGCGGAATGATACTCCCGATTCATTGTTGTTCCCCAATTCTGCAATTAGGTATTGGTAGCTGGAGAGGTCTACCCCCTTGTTGTACCACCATCCACCAAAACCCCACTGTCCGGTAATTAGTGTTTTGGTTTCCTCGTCGAACGATCCCTCCTCAAAGATGGAAGGGTTGAACATATCTGCTGTGAGGGGGAAGGTGGTGGCTCTGACATTGAACACTGCTTCACCCGTATCACCACCGGGAGATGTGTAGGAAGCTGTAACCATTGCTGTACCGTCTCTCAGGGCATGCATGATGCCATTCTCATCAATTCGGAGAATGGATTCATTTGATACCTGAAAACGCGTTTCAGAGGTGACATGACGGATAGAACCGTCGGCAAATATAGCTTTAGCAATCAGGTAGCGTTCACCTCCTGTCAATATCGGAAGTTCATCATCCACACCCACAAGTTCCAGTTTCTCCAGAATTGATGAAGTGGATGAGCCCTGATTCGCATATTCTTTAAACCAGTGATAGATGGGCCATGGACAAGCTTCCGGATCGTTAAGGAAACTGTATTGTCCCGGTGAGCCAGGGATATTGTTGAACGCCGCCAGCCGGTGGCATTCGGTAAAGAGCAGCCAGCTCACGTTTCCTGTCATGTCGGCAATGTACTTGAAGTTGGCACCAAAACCGGGGCCACCTACCGTGCCGGTGAAACTCTTTCCCCATGAGGCATCGTATTTGGCCGGTGCCCAATCCATTTCGGTCACCATTATAGGTGCAAAGTCTGCGACAGGTTTCACCTGTGCATTCCATCCTTGCTGAAAGCTTTCATAGCCACCACCCATTGTGCCGCCCAATTCCGGACTGGCTTCTTCGGTGTCGCTGCCATACCAACCGGGATAGGCATGAACAGCATAGCCGATATTGTTACCCTCTACAGGATTATTGGCAAAGCCGCTGAAGGAGGACTGATAGGCAAGCCCCGGCACCCATATGATATTGTCAGCGTTGGCTCTGATCTTGTCAACAATACGTTGACAGAATGATTTCATTCGGTCGAAATGTCCCTGTCCGCTGCTGGAATAGGTGCCGTTAGGACCAAGTATGTTGATGGGCTCATTCGCCAATTCGAACATGATGCCGTTGTTGTTTTTGATCTGTGGGTGTGCTGATACGATGCTCCACACCTCTTCCAGAAACAGGTTGTAATCATCTCCCACGGCAATTTTCTCAGGGGAGACACCGGG
>JAAZLV010000029.1 GCA_012799155.1 Bacteroidales bacterium
CCCTTACCAATCACGGAATAGAGCATGAGTACTACGTCGGCGGCAACGGCGGCCACGACTGGTCCACCTGGCGCCATCTGCTCTACTACCGCTTTTTACCGAACTTATGGAGAAAATAAACAATAAAATATCATTTATTGAAACGGATCATACACAAATCAGAAAAATAACAATGAAAATGAATCGTCCTGTTCTAAAAAGCAGAAGTATTCTGCTTATCCTACTGCTAATCCTGTTGCGAATGTCAGCCATTGAGCCAGCAATGGCACAAAACCCTATCGTGCAGACAATCCATACTGCCGACCCAGCCCCCATGGTGTGGAACGACCGGCTATATCTCTATACAACCCACGATGCCGACGGATCCACATGGTTCACTATGGACAACTGGCGTCTCTATTCCACCAACGACATGGTGAACTGGACCGACCACGGCGTGGTACTCTCATACACCGATTTCGTGTGGGCCAAAGGAGATGCCTGGGCCGCCCAATGCATTGAGAGAGATGGAAAATTCTACATGTATGTGCCGATGATATCCAGGGAGAATAACCGGGGTGCCATCGGTGTAGCGGTAGCCGACAGCCCTATGGGACCTTTTTACGATCCACTGGGTAAGCCGTTGGCACAGACTGACTGGGGTGATATCGACCCCACTGTCTTCATCGATGACGACGGTCAGGCTTATCTTTACTGGGGGAATCCTAATCTCTACTACGTGAAGCTGAACGAAGATATGATCTCCTTCGAGGGAGATATCGTGAAAGTACCCCTTACCGAGGAGTCATTTGGAAAAAGAGAAGGTGACCCACAGCGTAGCACCCTCTACGAGGAGGGCCCCTGGCTTTACAAAAGAAACAATCTCTACTACCTATTCTGGCCGGGTGGTCCCCTGCCGGAACACATCGGCTACTCTACTAGCCAAAGCCCTGAAGGGCCTTGGAAGTACGGGGGAGTAGTGATGCCTGCACAGGGAAGGGCATTTACCAATCACCCTGGAGTGATCGACTTTCGAGGCCAGACCTACTTCTTTTATCACAACGGTGCTCTCCCCGGCGGTGGCGGCTTCACCCGTTCCGTGGCGGTGGAAGAACTCAAATTCAATGCTGACGGATCTATTCCTCAATTGAACATGACCGAAGGTATCAGCAAGGGTTTGGCTACGCTCAATCCATATCTGTTGAACCAGGCTGAGACCATCGCCTTCTCCGAAGGATTCAAGTCGTCGCACAACGACCAGGTGGGGGTATTTGTAACGGCCAACAAGGACGGCAGCTATATCAAAGTACGCGATGTCGATTTCCGGGAGAAAGGTGCCACAAAATTCACCGCCCGTGTTGCCACAACCCATAACGATCCCGTCACCCTTGAGGTGAGGCTGGGAAGCCGGGAGGGTGAGAAGATCGCTTCGGTTCGAATCCCACGTACCGGTGGCAGCGACCGCTGGGCAGTGGTATCGGCTGATCTGAACGGGATCACCGGCCTGCACGATCTCTATTTCATCGTCAGAGGAAAACCGGGAAGCCATCTGATGTACTTCGATTACTGGAAGTTCTCTGAGTAAGGTCTCCCCACTCCTGACATACATTGAAACAAACCTCATCATTCAACAAGACAACAAACAAAATGAAGCATTTATTTCTGATCCTCTCCATCTTATTCACCTTTACAACCCACATGTTTGCGCAGATTGCCACGCTGACCAGCCCTGACGGGAAGCTGAACCTACAGTTCCACGTTGTGGAGGGACAACCCCAATACTCTGTAGAGTATGAAGGCAAAACCATTCTGGAACAGTCACCACTGGGCATTGTTACCAATGAAGGGGATTTTAGCACCAACCTCACATATAAGAGTCACCAAACCACATCGGTAGAAAAGAACTATACCCAGGATAAAATCAAGCAGTCGCATATTCGCTATGAAGCCAACAAGATGGTCGTATCTCTCGAAGATGCCAAGCAGAGAGGGCTGAATATCGAGTTCCAGGTAAGCAACAACAACGTGGCATTCCGTTATGAACTACCGCAATGGGGTGAGAGAAGAGCCTGCGTGGTTGAAAAAGAAGCTACAGGGTTCAAGTTCCCGGAATCCACCACCACCTTTCTCTCTCCGATGATGGGTGCTATGGGTGCATTCGCCAGGACCTCTCCCAGTTACGAGAGCGGTTATACCAACGATGAACCTGTGGGAAAACCGACACATGGCAACTTGGGATACGTCTTCCCGGGACTCTTCCGTATTGGGGATGACGGTTGGGCACTGATCTCCGAAACAGGGGTCACAAGCCAGTACTGTGCCTCCCATTTGAGCGATGGCACCCGCGAGGGGCTTTATCATGTAGCATTTCCCGATATGCGGCAGAACAACGGCTTTGGCAGCAACGGTGCACAGCTCTCTCTACCCGGATTCACACCTTGGCGCACCATCACCGTAGGCAGTAGCCTGAAACCCATTGTGGAGACCACTATTCCATTCGACCTGGTTGAACCGCTTTACGAGCCCTCACGTGAGTACCAGTACGGTCGGGGCACCTGGAGCTGGATCGTATGGCAGGACCAGAGTATGAACTGGAATGATCAGGTGAAGTACATCGACCTGGCTGCGGAGATGGGATATGAATATATCCTGATCGATGCGTTGTGGGATACCAACATTGGCTATGAAAAGATGGAGGAGCTTATCAGTTATGCCAACTCCAAGAATGTAGACGTGTTCCTCTGGTATAACTCCAACGGAGGATTCAATGATGCACCACAAGGTCCCAGAAACAGGCTAAGCAGCTCCATCGCCAGGAAAGAGGAGATGAAATGGCTGAAGAAAGTGGGTGTGAAGGGACTGAAAGTCGATTTCTTCGGTGGCGACAAGCAGGAGACCATGCGTTTTTACGAGGATATCCTCTCCGATGCCAATGATTACGGACTGATGATTATCTTCCATGGCTGCACGTTGCCGCGAGGATGGGAACGGATGTATCCCAACTTTGTGGGCAGTGAAGCGGTACTTGCCTCCGAGATGTTGATATTCTCGCAGGATGTACGGGAGAAAGAGGCCTTCTACGCTACACTACACCCCTTTATCCGCAACAGCGTAGCCAGTATGGAGTTCGGCGGTGTCTTCATGAACAAGTTCCTCAACAGGGGCAATAGCAGGGGACAACAAAGACTGACCACCGATGTATTTCAGATTGCAACCGGCATTCTCTTTCAAAACCCGGTACAGATGTTTGCACTGACGCCAAACAACCTGACTGATGCACCTGCCACTCTTATCAACTTTATGAAAGAGATCCCAACCACCTGGAATGAAACATTGTATATCGACGGTTACCCTGGCAAATATTCTGTCATCGCCCGCCGTCACGGGGAGCAGTGGTACATTGCCGGGGTGAATGCCTTGGAGGAACCGCTGGAACTGGAACTGAGCCTGCCCATGGTTGCAGGGAAAAAAGTCAGTATCTATTCCGACAACAGCAATCGGGAGGCAGTTGTCAACAGCAGCAAAATCAATCATAACGGCAAGGTGAAAGTAACGCTCCTGCCCAGAGGAGGATTTGTCATCAAACAATAAAGAATTACCCAGGTTCATCCTGTTGTGAGTAATCTCACAATTCTTTATTCACAAATGGCAGAAAAGCAGACCACAGTCATTTATTAAAATTCATAAGAATGAAAAGCAAAAACGTTACAGTATTCCTTTCTCTTTTTATCTGTTTTGCATCTGTACGGGCACAGGAAAAACTTTACATCAACGAGTTTCCAATATCCGATGTAACATTGCTTCAGGGACCATTCAAAGATGCACGTGACCTCAACATTGAGGTTCTGTTACAGTATGACGTGGATCGCTTGCTGGCACCCTACCGTAAAGTAGCAGGACTGCCGGAGAAGGCGGAAAGCTATCCCAACTGGGATGGATTGGACGGACATGTGGCCGGACATTACCTCTCCGCCATGGCAATCAACTATGCGGCTACCGGCAACAAAACCTGCAAGGAACGAATGGAATACATGCTATCGGAGCTGAATGCCTGCATGGAGGCCAATGCAGTACACAATGCCGAATGGGGTACCGGCTATATCGGTGGCTTTCCCAACAGCGCGGCATTGTGGCAGGCGTTCAGGAAAGGCGACTTTGGTTTGTACCACTCCGCATGGGCACCTTTCTACAACCTGCACAAGATGTATGCCGGTCTGCGTGATGCCTGGCTTTATGCAAATAACGAAGAGGCCATATCGCTCTTTCTTCAGTTTTGTAACTGGGGCATCGACATCACCGCTGACCTAAGCAATGAGCAGATGCAGTCAATGCTTAACATGGAACATGGAGGCATGAACGAGATCTTTGCAGATGCTTACCAGATAACCGGCAACGAGAAATACCTGGTGGCAGCAAGGAGATATTCACACAATCTGTTTCTTGAACCTCTGTCGCAGGGAATAGACAACCTCGACAACAAGCATGCCAACACCCAGATACCCAAATTTATCGGCTTTGCCAGAATCGCGGAACTGAGCGGTGACAATGAGTATGAAAATGCGGGACGTTTCTCCTGGGAGACGATAGTGAAAAACCGTACGCTTGCTTTCGGAGGAAACAGCCGTCGTGAACATTTCCCCAGTGTGGCGTCAGCTGGTGATTACATCAACGATGTGGACGGTCCTGAGACCTGTAACTCCTACAACATGCTGAAATTGACCGAAGATCTGTTCCGTGTCCGCCCGTCGGCACATTACGCCGATTACTATGAACGGACACTGTTCAATCACATACTCTCTACCCAGCACCCGGAACATGGAGGTTATGTCTATTTCACCACGGCACGCCCCCGTCACTATCGGGTCTATTCAACCCCCAACAATGCCATGTGGTGCTGTGTGGGCACTGGTATGGAAAACCATAGTAAATACAACCAGTTTATATACACCCATGCAGGCGATTCACTCTACCTGAACCTTTTTATTGCTTCTGAGCTAAATTGGAAGAATAAAAAAGTCAGAATAAGACAGGAAACCGGATTCCCATATGAAGAGGGTACGAAACTTACCATTACCGAGGGATCTTCACACTTCCCGCTGATGGTCCGGCATCCGGAATGGGTAAAGGAAGGGGAGTTGACCATCAGGATAAACGGCAAGGAGGTGAAGTACGACTCACACCCTTCCTCCTATATCTGCATTGAGAGAAGTTGGGTAAAGGGGGATGTTATGGAAGTGGATCTGCCGATGCACAATAGAGTCGAACCGCTGCCTAGTCTGGAGAACTACATCGCATTCATGCGTGGTCCCATTCTGTTGGGTGCCAGCACCGGTAGCGAAGACATGAAAGGATTGTTAGCCGATGACGGACGCTGGGCTCAGTACCCGGGTGGGCAGATGTTACCGGTTGACCAGGCACCGATACTAGTAGAGGACGACATCCAACAGATTGCAGACAAACTGACTCCAGTAAAGGAACGGCCCATGCAGTTCAAGCTGAATGTCAGGATGGAGAATCCAATGGAGGTGACACTTGAGCCGTTTGCAAAGATACACGATGCAAGGTATATGATATACTGGTTGGCACTCTCAAACGATGGATACAGTGCATACAAGGACTCCCTGACGGCGATCGAAAACGAAAAGATCGCCATTGAACGGCGCACCATTGACTTTGTGGCTACAGGGGAGCAACAACCGGAGACAGACCATGCCATGCAAAGTGAACACTCAACAGCAGGTAACAGCAACAACCAGTTCTATCGTGAAGCAAACAGGGATGGTTATTTCAGCTATGAAATGAAAACCGGATCAGAAACCAGTCTCACCCTCCTGGTTCGTTATTGGGGTGCTGAGTGGGGAGGTCGTAAGTTTGACATCTTCATCGACGATGAAAAGCTGTTGACAGAAGAGAATACCGGTCGCTGGAACCAATCACGATTTTTTGATGTCTCCTATGCTATTCCCGAAAGGATGGTTGCAGGAAAAGAAAAAATCAGGATAAGGTTTCAGTCACTGCCGGGCAATACCGCCGGCGCAGTCTACTTTATCCGTTTGCTTGGAAAATAACCAATCAACGAAACAATGAGTACAGTCACATTTAAAATAAATGAATAGGCATATGAAGAATTTAATCGTTATTTTTCAGAAGGCAATGTTTGCCTTGGTATTTCTTGGAACAGGGCTTATGAATCCTCTGTCCGCCCAGACCGCTGATATTGCGAATCTACCGGAACCGAGAGTCGTTGAAGATGGGGGAACAGGAGCATTTAAGGCAATCATGTATACCGATGAGGGATTGACCACCCATACCATTTTTCGCCCTGAAGAGCTGAGCCCATTTGGCGAAAAAATCAAGCTGCCCATTATCGCTTGGGGCAACGGAGCCTGTGCCAACTCCCCCTGGGAGCATATCAACTTCCTCTCGGAAGTGGCTTCCCATGGCTTCCTGGTGATTGCCATCGGCCCAATGCCGGAGGAGGGTGAACGTGGTGGCGGCAGATCTACTGCCTCGCAATTGCTGGACGCGATAGACTGGGCTATTGCGCAAAACGGTGATCCGTCAAGTCCCTTTTACAACAAGGTGGATGTGACCAAGATTGCAGTCAGTGGCATGTCCTGTGGTGGCCTGCAGACACTTGAGATAGCTCCTGATCCGCGGGTGACCACCGCAATTGTTTGCAATAGCGGCATCATTGGTGGCGGTGGCGGCATGCCGGGTATGCCTGCCCTCACCAAGGATCATCTGAACAAACTTCACACCCCTACCCTTTACCTGTTGGGTGGCGAGAGCGATATCGCCTACAACAACGGGATGGATGATTTCAATCGTATCAACCACGTACCGGTATTTGTGGCAAATATGGATGTTGGTCACGGAGGTACCTATAGTCAGCCCCATGGCGGTGCTTTTGCCGAAGTGGCTACAGCCTGGTACAAATGGCAACTGAAGGGGGATCAGGAGGCAGGCACTATGTTTACAGGTAATCCCAGCAAGCTATCCCAATCTGATATTTGGACCGTCGACAAGAAAAATCTACCCTAATGAGAAATCTGACAATCCTCACTATGCTCCTGCTGTTGGCAGGAAGCAGTCTGGGCTATGCACATGAAAATATTCCACCCCAGCGCCCCATCATACAAACAAAATATACTGCCGATCCGGCACCACTGGTGTATAATGATACGGTGTTCCTCTACACCAGTCACGACGAGGATGATGCCATGGGATTCAAGATGCAGGACTGGTTGCTATACTCCTCTACCGATATGGTCAACTGGACCGAGCATGGCGCGGTAGCCTCTTTGAAGGATTTTGCCTGGGTACCTTACGACAACGGAGCCTGGGCTGTACAATGCGTTGAACGCAATGGTAAGTTCTATCTCTATTGTCCCATGCCCGGGAATGTGGGCATTGGCGTTTTGGTAGCCGATAGTCCTTATGGACCCTTCAAAGACCCAATTGGCAAGCCGTTGATCAAAAACAGCAATCACGACATCGACCCCACCGTGATGATAGATGATGATGGCCAGGCTTATATGTACTGGGGTAATCCAATGGTCTATTATGTAAAGCTGAATGAAGACATGATTTCCTATTCCGGAGAGATCATGCAGGATCCCACCACCCCTGCAAACTACCAGGAGGGACCCTGGGTCTGGAAACGCAATGGCATGTATTATATGGCCTATGCATCCACTTGCTGTCCCGAAGGAATCGGCTATGCCATGAGTAGCAAGCCCACCGGAGCATGGGAATATAAAGGAATGATCATAGATGCATCGGAGAAGAGCCGTGGAAATCATCCGGGAATCATTGAATACAAAGGGAAGTCTTATGTTTTTGGACATAGTTACGACCTGTTGAAACAGATCACTCCCAAGTTTTATGAGCGCCGTTCGGTAGACATGGATGAGATGTATTACAACCCTGATGGTACCATCCAGAACAGGCATTATTTCTCGGTTGAAGGTCCTGATCAGGTGGGTAACCTTAATCCTTATGTACGAGTTGAGGCGGAGACAATGGCTTGGAGCGAAGGAATTAAAACCAGGTTTGAAACGGAATGGGAAGGCGACTTCGACTGGGACCGAGGGAAGAGGATCGCAGACCGAAAGTTTGTAACGTCCATTCAGAATGGCGATTTCATTAAAGTGCAAGGAGTAGATCTGGCTAACGGAGCAAAATCAATGGAGGTAAGCGTTTCCCCCATTTATAGTGGTACCATTGAGATCCGTACTGACAGAATAGACGGTCCCCTGATTGCAACCGTTGAGGTGAATAAAACTGGCCAATCCGGACTTTGGGAAACCTTTTCCGCCCCTGTCGAGGAAGTAGGAGGCGTGCATGATCTCTACTTTGTTTTTAAGGGAGAAAAAGACCTGTTCGACTTCGACTGGTGGCAAATGAAATGAAACCGGAAGGTTCTGAGAGAATGAAAATAATAATCTGCTGATGCAAAAACTACTAGACTCACTGCTATTCATCTCTTTTTGCCTCTTTACAATACTCCTTGGGACCTGTACCGATGATGCAACCGAGAACCTTGCCACACCCTACGCTACCTTTTCACAAGACAGCATCACCCTCTCACCGGAACAAGGAGAAGTGACCCTTTCGGTGGAGTGGTCCGCAACAACCTGGGAAATCAGGATGGAAGAAGAGAGTGGGATGATCAGGCATATATCTCCCACAAGCGGAGGAAACAGGAACAAACAGTATGGGCAGAATACGATCACCATACAGTTCAGTGAAAACAGTACGGAAAAGCGTCGCACACAGGTACTATTCCTGACAAACATGGAGTCGGGCGAACATTCTCAAATCACACTGATACAGGATTCCAGGCTTATACCGTTATCTATTCAACTGGACAAGTCGGTCCGCTATCAGTATGTTTATGGTTTCGGCGGAATGTACAACCCAAAAATATGGTTATCACCCGATAATCTGATCACAAGGGATGAACTGCTGAAAATGTACAGTTCGGAGGGTTTGGGATACAACATACTCCGTCTGATGATCTACCCTAATGAAGCCGATTGGTCTGCTGATGTTGAGGGAGCCAAACTGGCTCAGCAACAAGGTGCAATAGTGATTGCCGCACCATGGGACTGCACCGATGCCTATGCAGAAACAATCACACTGAACGGACGGGAGTACAAGCATTTAAAACAGGAGCATTATCAGGATTATGCAAATCATCTGATCAGCTATATCAATTTCATGAAGGAGCAAGGAGTAAATATTTTTGCCGTTTCGGTACAAAACGAACCGGATATGGAGTTTACCTTCTGGCATCCGGAAGAGGTGGTTGCATTTGTAAAGGAGCATGGGGCCAGCATCAGGGAAACGGGAGTGAAACTGATGGCACCCGAAGCCTGTGGAATGTCGGCGGAATATACTGATCCGGTTTTGAATGATCCAGTGGCGTTCGAACAAACCGATATCGTTGCCGGTCATCTTTATCAGGGCTTTGTAAAAATGGAAGAAAGCAGTTATGTCAAAAACAGGCATGACTACATTGTGGGATTGTACAACAGGAAGTTGGCTGCTGCCGGCAAGAGCTGGTGGATGACCGAGCACCTGTTCAACGACGGTGAAAAAGAGAGCAATCCCGCCTTGTGGCAGTTCCACGATTGGTCCTACAACCTTGAGACACTGGCTCAAGAGATCCACATGTGCATGGAGGGGTATTGCAGTGCCTATATTTACTGGTACTTGAAACGATTTTACGGCATGATTGGCGATCATGATACAAGAAGTGCTGCAGCACCGGGTGAAGTATTGAAGAATGGTTATATCCTTTCGCACTACGCCAAATATGCAACCGGAATGACACGGATAAAGGTGGGTGTTGGTGCCAGTGATATAAAAGCAACAGCGTACATCAACGATGAGGAAACAGAGATCAGCATCGTGCTGTTGAACATGAAGGCGGATGCCTGGCTGGGTCAAATTTCAATCCCGGGAACCATCAGTCAGATCAGTGCCCTCGAAACAACTGCAGCCAGAAACATGCAACCGACATCTGCAACTGTAGGGTCAGAGAACCGTAGTGCGACTGTCAATATTTCGGGAAACAGCATCGTTTCTGTGAATATTCAGGTTAAATAGAAGAAGAACCGATCACCATTGTCCAAAAATATATACCAAAACATGAACATCCTCTTGAAATATCTGCGTCAAACAACTTTCAAATGTACCATACTCACATGGTTAGCCACAATTATCCTTCTTCCATCCTGCATACAGGATACCGCGAAGGAAGAAGTTATGCGTGAGGTCATCTCACTGAATGACAATTGGCGATTCTTTCGTTATGAAGATGCAGCTGAAACTGATACGCTGATATATGATCACCTGCCGGAGATTACAAAGGCAGGTGAGTATCTGGTTGCCGATGCCAAGCCGACGGAAGCAGTGGTGGCGGAAGGTTCTGCAGTGGTTTTAAAACCCTGGATTCTGCCTACAGCCAATCCATTTATTGCAGATTCGGCTAACCGGTATACCCGCCCTGAAGGGGAGACACCCGGGAAGGATTTCCCATTTGTGCAAACCGACTTTGACGACTCCAACTGGGAGAATATGAATCTTCCCCACGACTGGGCCATCGAGGGACCATTTTATGAAGGTGATGACCCCATAGTGGGTGGTGGTATGGGGCGATTGCCGGTGCAGGGAGTGGTCTGGTACCGGAAAAAACTGGATATCCCTTCAGAAGATATTGGGAAATCAATCTTCATGGAGGTGGAAGGTGCCATGTCTTATGCCATGGTCTGGCTCAACGGAACGTTGGTGGGTGGTTGGCCCTATGGGTATAACTCCTGGCAGCTCGATCTCACTCCCCATATACGTTATGGAGAAGAGAACCAGCTGGCCATACGCCTCGACAATCCCAACCACTCCTCGCGATGGTATCCCGGTGCCGGAATTTACAGAAATGTATGGCTGATCAAAACCCACCCTATACACATTGCTCAGTGGGGGAGCTATGTGACCACAAAAGAGGTCTCGGCATCCTCAGCGACGGTTAACTTGGAGTTAACTGTCGACAACGACTCTGAGGCAGCTGCCTCTCTTGTTATCGCAACTGACATCTACGAGCTGGACAGCGTCGGGCTGAGAGGGAACAAACCTGTTGCCTCTTTCCCTGACAGTGAAATCATACTGAATGCAGGTGCGAGCGGTATAGAGAAACTCTCCACGGTGGTGAAGAATCCAAAGCTGTGGGGACCTAAACCAACCCAGACACCTCACCTATACAAAGCCATCACCACCTTAAAACTAAATGGCAGAGTTATTGACCACTACGAAACCACCTTCGGTATCCGTGAGCTTCAGTTTGATCCGGAACAGGGGCTACTGGTGAACGGTGAGGTGGTCAAACTGCAGGGAGTCAACCAGCATCACGACTTGGGTGCGTTAGGGGCTGCTTTCAACCGACGTGCCGCCGAGCGGCAGCTCGAATTGTTACAGGAAATGGGCTGCAATGCCATCCGTATGGCTCACAACCCTCCTTCACCGGAGCTGCTGGAGCTGACTGACAGGATGGGATTCCTTGTAGTAAACGAGATCTTCGACTCCTGGGAGAGAAAAAAAACACCCCACGACTTTCACCTGATCTTCCCGGAGTGGGCTGAAGCAGATACACGCTCATTCGTACGGCGTGACAGAAACCATCCTTCGGTGATTATGTGGAGCTACGGCAACGAAGTGGGTGAACAGTACACGGCTGAAGAGGGTGCAGCATTGGCTGAACGTCTGAACAGAATCGTCAAGGAGGAAGATCCCACACGTCCCACCACCCTCTCAATGAACTATGCCAAACCGGAAATGCCCTTCCCGCGTGTGGCAGATGTAATCGGCCTGAACTACCAGGGTGAGGGTATCCGACAGGAACCGGAATTTGAAGGTACCGACCGTATTCGAACGGTACCGCAGTATGACTCTTTCCATGCCGCCTATCCGGAAAAGGTGATCTTCGGCAGTGAGGTGGCCTCATCCTTCAGCAGTAGAGGGGTCTATCTCTTTCCGGTTACCGGTGAGAGCACTTCCCCGGTAAGAGACAACAGAGGGGGTGACTCTAAGCGGGCACAGGTAAGCAGCTATGAACTCTATGCGGTGGACTTTGGTTCATCGCCCGACAAAGTATTCATGATGCAGGACAAGCATCCGTTTGTGGCAGGCGGTTTTGTATGGACCGGATGGGACCATCTGGGAGAGCCCACTCCCTACTATTCCGCACGCAGCTCCTATTGTGGCATCATTGACCTGGCCGGTTTCAAAAAAGACCGCTTCTATCTCTACCAGTCGCGTTGGCGTCCTGAGCTGCCGATGGTACATATCCTTCCACATTGGAACTGGTCCGGCAGAGAGGGTGAAATCACACCGGTACATCTTTTCACCTCTGGTGATGAGGCGGAGTTGTTCCTCAATGACAAATCGCTCGGTCGCAAGAAAAAGGGTGAATTTGAATACAGAATCAGGTGGGATGATGTTCGCTATGAGCCGGGTGAGATAAAGGCAATCGCCTACAAAAACGGCGAGAGATGGGCGGAAGCGATAATCGCAACTACAGAGGAGCCCTTCTCATTGCAGCTGGTAACAGACAGAAGGCAGATTGCCGCTGACGGGAAGGATCTCGCCTTTATCACTCTCACGGTGACCGACAGAAAGGGTCGCCCTGTACCGGATGCCAATGTCCCGGTTCATTTCACCATTGAGGGAGCGGGCGAGTTGGTGGCTACCGACAACGGTAATCCAACCGACATGACTCCCTTCTCTTCTCACGACAGGGTTACTTTTAGCGGGAAGTGCCTGGTCATTGTGAAAGGAAAAGCCAGCGATCCCGGGAGTATCACCGTTAGTGCTACCTCTCCGGGATTGGGAGATGGCAAGCTTATGCTGGTATCTGAATAATGCAGTCATCGCTATTTTTCATATTGACCAGAAAAAAAGACTACTTTTACACCTGAAAATTGAATTTCCCATCATCCAGACATCTATTATCCTATGAGAATAAATTATAACACCATTGTGACCCTCTTGTTTTGTATCATTTCGTTCAATACGACTCAAGTGATTGCCCAGGAAATACCCCTGGTTTATGATGCCGAAAATTCTGTTGCTCCTTTCGAGGTTTCTATACCCACGTTTGAGGAGCTTCCCGTGATCGAAATGCTGCCAGATCCCTTTGCCTGGACCGACGGTAGCGGACGCTCCACCCTTTTTGCTGACTGGGGACGCAGACGTATGGAGATAGGTGCGGAGATTCAACACTATGAGATTGGCAAAAAGCCTGAACGGCCCGATTCAATCACTGCCGACTATCGTAATGATACCCTAAGAGTACATATCACGGTAAATGGAGAGACGCTTACTCTCACCTCCGCCATTATCCTGCCGGAAGGAGAGGGACCCTTTCCTGCGGTGATCGGTATCGGCAGACCTTCCGGTAGCCTGCCTCCCCACCTCTTCACCTCTCGCAACATTGCTCAGATCAGCTTCAACTTTACGGAGGTGATGGCATGGCAACAGAAAAGAGGCGAAGAACCTATCAACCGTCTCTATCCCGATCTGATTCACATGGGTGCTTACAGTGCATGGTCATGGGGAGTCAGTCGCCTGATCGACGGGCTGGAACTGGTAAAGGATCAACTACCTGTCGATCTGCGCCGACTGGCCATCACAGGCTGTTCTTTTGCGGGCAAGATGGCACTCTATGCTGCGGCGTTTGATGAGCGGATTGCCCTGACAATCGCACAGGAGTCGGGTGGCGGCGGTGCGGCTGCCTGGCGTGTCTCTGAGACGCTGGGTGAGGTAGAGACACTCGCCAGAACAAGTCACGTCTGGTTTATGGAGGAGATGTTTCAATTCTCTGATGCTGTGGGGAAGCTGCCCTTCGACCACCATGAGTTGATGGCGATGATAGCTCCGCGTGCCTTACTCTGCCTGGGTAACCCCGATTATGAATGGTTGGCCGATGAATCGGGTTACGTTTCCAGTAAAGCAGCAAAAAAAGTATGGGAAACATTTGGAATCGCTGACCGGTTCGGATTCTCCATCGTGGCAGATCATGGCCACTGCATGCTGCCCGAAGTGCAACAGCCGGAGGTGGAGGCATTCCTGGACAAATTCCTGTTGGGATATAAGACAGTAAACACAAATATTGAAATTCATCCCTATCCGGAGGTGGATTATAGAAAATGGATTCAATGGTGAAACAGGTGGTTATATAGTGCGTTTATGCCTTCCATATTTATAATCTATGCTCACTTTTAACATTCTTCTTACACTGTTTTAATAATTTATCACATATATTTGTGCCGTTGATCATTGAAATAAGATCAGGCATCAGCAAATTTGCGTGGAAACTTAATGATATTCAGGCACATATTTATTATTGCTGCCTTTTACCAGAGTTATTTTTATTTTTGAACCAGTGTGTGTACGTCCACACAGTCAAAAACCACAACATTGTTCTGATCTTAGCTGTATGCTTTTGGTTAGGAATTTATTTGAAATTAATAACAAAACAGTATTTGTCTTAATTTAGTGTACTTACTGTTAGCTTACTGAACCGCGTGGACGTACACACTCTTTACAATCATGATAGAACAGGTAAAATGTAAATTAGACCGTAAATACTTTAAAAATAACTATATAATGAGAACACTATTTTTTTATTAATTATTAATCTAAACAAACCAGAGAATGAAAAGAAAGGTTTCAATTATTCAAAGAGGAATTTGTCTCGCTCTGTTGAGCACATTTTCTCTATTTCTGTTTGCTCAGAACGTGACCCTGCGGGGCACTGTAGCTGATGCAACAGGAGAACCATTGATTGGGGTTACCGTTCAGGTACAAGGAACAACCTTGGGAACGGTGTCCGATGTAGATGGGAATTTCACCCTGTTGAATGTACCACCGGATGCCATCCTGGAGATTACTTATGTGGGTATGCGCCCTCAAGTGATCGCGCTGAATGGCAGAAACAGCCTGCAGGTGGTGCTGGAGGAAGACACCGAGCTGCTGGACGAGGTGGTGGTAGTGGGTTATGGCACCATGCGCCGTGAAGCTGTTACCGGGTCGGTTTCCTCCATGCAGGGAGATGTACTGCGTGATATCCCTACCGGCAATGTTACCACAGCCCTTCAAGGACGTCTGCCGGGTGTACAGATGCAGCAGAACAGTTCCAA
>JAAZLV010000229.1 GCA_012799155.1 Bacteroidales bacterium
AAGGGAAAGTCACCTTTTACAGCCGCAGCAAGCAACGGTTATGGACCAAGGGCGAGAGCTCAGGCAACTACCTTATCGTTGAGGAGATACTGACCGACTGCGACGACGACACCCTCCTGATCAAAGCCTACCCGGTAGGACCTACATGCCACACCGGCAGTACCTCCTGCTTCCGCGAGGAGACAGCCAAAGGGTTTGTCTACGACCTGGAAAAGGTGATCGAGCAGCGAATCACAGAGAATCCGGAAGGCTCCTATACCGCACGACTCTTTAGTCGCGGTGTCAACAAGGTGGCGCAGAAAGTGGGTGAAGAGGCTGTGGAGCTGGTGATAGAGTCGAAAGATGATAATATCGACCTGTTCCAAAATGAAGCGGCCGACCTGCTCTATCACTATCTTATCCTGCTCAAGACCAAGAACCTAAAGCTCGAGGATATCGAAGCAGTCCTGAAGGAGAGACACAAGTAATCCGGAAAGTCTGAGGTTTGAAGTTCTTGGTTTAAGGTTCGATATTTTTTGGTTGCCTGGTTTGTTGGTTGCCTGGTTTTTGGTCTTAGCTTATAGTTTACTACAGCTGATCCACACTTTCTGACCATCGTTTAGGGTGGTGGCAAAGAGATAATTGTCCCCACCCTCAGTGAGACCCCATCTTTTACGTATCTCAGCCACTGAGTGCGGGTAGTTGCGTACTGTGATGTTCGTCTTCGGCACTGCGGCAGCAAAACGCCTGATTTCCTTCCTATTGGCACCGAACCACTCTTCCACCTGAAAGATACGACCAGGAAAGTCATCCACCAGCCGGTCACCGGTATAGAGATGGCTGTGTTTATGAAGCTTCTGTAGATTATAGCGATGTGCCGTCACATTAAAGCCGCCTGCTTTCAGGATCGAGGCATTGGGTTCATAGAGATAGCGACCGGGAACCTTACTGTAAAGGGCCTCCTGCTGCTCCTCTCCGGGAGTAAAGGTGAACAGTTCCCTTTCCCCTCCCCTATGTATGTTCACCGCATGGTAGAGCGGCTCAACCGTTTCTTTTCCAAGCAGGAAGAGCAACTCCTTGCACTCATTCTCCACAGAGACTACGTGCAGCTCCTTCACATGGCGTAGTGTTTTTACTGCCAGTGAGATATCGAGCATCGGTGAATATTTAATCATCACCCGCTCAGCCTTCTCCAACAACTCGCCGGCAAGTAGTGATAAATCGGGTGAACACTCTTCAATCCTGAACACTTTTCTTCCCCCCGCATCACGGCGCGCCGGATCGAGGTAGATCAGATCGGCTATTGATAACTGCTGAAGAAAAGCCTCACCTTCCAACTGATGCACCTCCACCTGCTGCATGCCCAGCACGGCAAAGTTATGCCTTGCCAGGTGGCAGAGCTGTTCATCCTTCTCCACATAATGTGCCCGCCTGAAATGTGGCGCCAGGAAAGAGAAGTCAATCCCCATCCCACCGGTCAGGTCGACAAAAAGATCCCCTCCATCCACGAGCGAAGCCTTGTAGCGTGCCGTCAGCTCAGACGAAGCCTGCTCCAGTGAGAGCTGTTGCGGATAGAGTAGATCCCTGTTCCGGTACCAGGAGGGTATCTTCTTCTCTGCCGCTTGCCGTCCGGCAATCTGCGCCAATAGAAAAGAGATTTCCTCCCCCTTGTAGCGGAGTGCCAACTCAAGCACATCCTCCTTCTCGTGGGACTGAATAAATGCCTGTTGACTGTCGGTCAGTTTCATGCCGGTGCATATAAAAAAACAACCTGCTTCTGAAAAGCAGGTTGTCCTTATTCACTAATAATCACTTTATGGTTTTATCTCCCTATCCTCATGACAGGGATATAGTGCATTATGCTTCGGCTTTTGCCTGTGGCTGTACCGAAACGAATGAGCGATTGTCCCTTCTCTTGCGGAAAACCACCACACCATCGGTCAAAGCAAAGAGGGTGTGATCCTTACCGATCCCTACATTCTCTCCCGGATGATGCACAGTTCCACGCTGACGCACGAGGATGTTGCCTGCTTTGGCAGCTTCTCCACCGAATATTTTGACGCCCAATCGTTTACTTTCCGATTCACGGCCGTTCTTCGAACTACCTACACCTTTTTTATGTGCCATTTTCTTCTGATTTTAACTGATTAAGCAACAATTGATTTTACAAGTACCTCTGAAAACTGCTGACGGTGACCGTTCAGCTTTTGGTAACCTTTCCTTCTTTTCTTCTTGAAGACGAGAACCTTGTCTCCCTTCACATGCGAAAGAACTTCAACCACCACCTTGGCTCCTTCAACCAATGGGGCACCTACGGTGATCACTCCGTCGTTATCCACGAGCATCACTTTCTCAAATTCCACCTCTGCGCCCTGTTCGGCGTTGATGCGGTGAACAAATAATTTCTGGTCCTGCTCTACCTTAAACTGCTGACCCTGAATGTCTACAATGACGTACATATCTGTAATAACTTATCGTTATGTGCCTGAGGCGAGTCACAAAGCGCGACTGCTTGTTGAGCCTATTGGCAAAATGAGGTGCAAAAATACATAAAAGTTTGGGAAACTGCAAATAGTTTATTCCTTTTTTTCAATCGATTGGTAAGCAGCACCAATATGTGAGATGATGTCACCAGCCATGAAACTACGGGGATCAATTGTTTTTTGTGTCAAATCAGCAGTCAGTCCGTGCAGATAGACACCTACACGAGCAGCATCCATGGGTTTGTACCCCTGTGCCAGCAGCGAGGCAATCATACCGGTCAGCACGTCACCACTACCGGCAGTAGCCAGTGCCGGTGTACCGCTGCTGTTCACATAAAGATGATCGGAATCGATGATCAGTGAATAGGCTCCTTTTACCACGATCACGACTCCATATCTCCTTGCGAAGAGTCTTGCCTTCTCTATTTTCTCAAAATCGTCGCGCCAGCTACCAATCATTCGTTCCAGCTCTTTCGGATGAGGTGTAAGGATGGTACCCGGAACCAACAGAGAGAACCATTCAGGGTGTCGTGAAAGAATGTTCAGTCCGTCGGCATCAATCACCAGCGCCCCTCGGTAGCCGGTCAGAAAGGCTGCCAAAGCCTGCGCTGTCTCCTCATGCTGCCCCATTCCCGGCCCGATGCCCACGGCATCTGGTTCAATAGCATAACTGATCTCTGTGATATGCTCGACATCCGGGTCTTCGAGGACCATCGCCTCGGGCACGACCGACTGCATCACAGTGGTCCCGCAGCGTGGCAGAAAGGAGGTAACCAAGCCACAGCCAGTGCGGAGGGCCGCCTTTGCAGCCAAGCAGAGCGATCCGCATTTACCGAGGCTTCCACCCACAAGAAGGGTGTGCCCCTGGGTACCTTTATGTGCAAAACGGTGCAGTGGCTTCAGCAGTGGGGCCACCGTCTCCTTCACGGCATACTCCATATGACTCCCTGCTTCGGCAATGGCACCGGCATTCAGCCCAATATCCACGATCTGCAGCTCACCCGTATAATCACCGTTCTCCGGCAGAAAGAGTGCCAGCTTTGGAATCTGGAAGGTAACCGTCACTGTCGCCCGCACGGCAAGCCTTGTGCTACGGTCCATGAAGAGACCGCTGGGTATGTCAATGCTGTACACCGGTTTACCACTCTTGTTGATTGCCTCAATCACTTCTGCTGTCACACCCTCCACCTCCCGCGAAAGACCTGTCCCAAAGATCCCGTCAATAAGCAGATCGAACCGCTCCATCGAAGGGATATCCTGCTCTCCGGTGATGATTTTGCAGGGAATATGCTCTCCCTTCGCGCGGCGCAGGTTGTGTGCACAGTCTTCCGAGTAACGGCTACCCTGATCCACGACGCAGACCTTAACCCTGTATCCCGACTGATGCAGCAGACGCGCTACCACCAAGGCATCCCCTCCGTTATTGCCCGTACCGGCAAAAATCAGTATTTCCTGTTTCTTATCCGGACATCGCGTCATGAGAAAGTTGGTGAAGGCTGTCGCTGCCCTTTTCATCAATGTGAGAGATGAGATACCCTCCCGTTCGATGGTCTCAGAATCTATTTTCCGGATCTGTTCAGCTGTCAGGATTTTCATTGTATCAAACGTTTCTAATTACATTCACACTTTGTCATCCGGCAATTCAATCCGGCGGTACATCTTGTAGAGTCTGAGCATCAGAGTGCCAAACAGTACGGCCATCACCACCAGCAGATGGCTGGCAACACCCTCCACATTGAAAGACAGTTTGATCAGCGTGGTGGAAACCACGAAGCCGGAGTTGCGCATCACCTTCGGGAAATCATCGTTGATTGCAAAAGAGAAGAGCAGCACCAGCACATCTGTCAGGATCAGTACCATGAAAAAATCGGAGAAGAATGTCTCAGTAGCCATCTTAGTCTGCTGAAAGAACCCAAGCAGTGAGTGATCGATGAAAAGCCATTCCACCATGTTGAACAGCACCATTACCACAAAAAGAATTGTCAACAGTAGGGCCAGCACCCTTTTGGCCGTCACATACCTCTTCTTCTTCTTTGGCAGACCGGGAGGCAGACCGGGAGAATTTTTATCCACCCGGATCGACTTCTGGTTGCGGAGATAAAAAAGGTAAATCAACAGGAAGAGGATCAGGATGGTGACCATTGAATATAGAAAATCGGGCGATGCGAAGATATCCTCCAGATCGGAAGTGTGGGAGAGCTTTGAGAGCTCGTCGAAGATACCACGAATGGTGATCAGAGCAATGATTTCGAACTGCTTCCCGATATAGATTGTAATTGATTTGGGCAGATAGTAAATCAGACAGTAGACCTCATAAAAGAGGATGATGGAGAAGGGAGTATACAATGCATCAATGGGACTCTCAAATCCGGTGACAGAACCACTGACACCAAACCAGCCGAGATGCTGCATGCCGATTCCAAGAAGATGCAAAAAAAAGCCCGCCAGAGCCGTTACAAACACCAGTTTCTCAATCAACCGCTTGCTATTTTCTGAGAGAACCTTTTCGTAGAGTGTTGTGACGATGCTTTTCATTTTTCTCTTCATGCACTTCTTTTTGGTAAAGATAGATCATTTCATAAAAAAAACGAAATCACCCTGCCTGAAATAGCATGATGTTTAGAAAGAAAATGATTGGAGTTGATTTTGAAAGAAGGAAAGAAAAAGTGCGCAGGATGAGACTCGAACTCACACGCCGTAACCGGCACTACCCCCTCAAAGTAGCGTGTATACCAATTTCACCACCTGCGCATGGAAGGTGCCCGGAACAGGACTCGAACCTGCACGTTGTAACCAACACTAGTCCCTGAAACTAGCGCGTCTACCAATTTCGCCATCCGGGCATTCTTATCATGTATCGTATTGTGAGGGAACAGGCCGCTGCCTGTCTGCAAAACGGCGAAGAGCCAGGAGTATTCTTTCCGAATTGCGGATGCAAAGATACACGTTTTTTTGAAACAGAAACAATAATTGCCATTTTATTTTCACAGTTACCAATCTAATGATCTCCTGATACTGGCTACTGAACACAACATAAACCAATTGAATCACCATGTCATCTTTAAAAAAAAGGGCTATCCCTCACGGACAGCCCCTTGTAAACACAATGAAATTATTGAAGTAGAGTTTAAATCTGTTCGACAACCTCACTGCCCACTTCACTCTCCTCATCTTCATTGTGAGGAGGTTCCATGGTCATGTAGGTTTGTGTATAGTTCCTGATGCGTCTCCGCACCACCGAAGGAGGTTCCTGATTCCTGTAGTTGTTCAGCACATCGCTCACTTCAACCGTTTTACCTGCCGGCACCGAGATCTCAATCGTGATGCTCTGTTTGCGAAAGCCCTGCTCTATCGGCACCATCAGAAACTCCGGCAGGAGGAGTAGCGAGTCATGTTGTGTGATCTCAAAACTGAACTCTTCAAGATCAGCCTTCGCACCACGCAGCTCGCGACAGCTGCTTGCGGCAACCGTTCGCACATGAAAGAGCGAGTCACTGCTGTTGCGAATGTGCAGATAGATGTCCCGAAAAAGGAGTGAATCCTCGTTGACGTTTGTATATGGGAGATGATCGATATCAGTATCCATTCCCCAACCGATACGGAACTCCGAATAATCATCCTGATAAGGCTTCATATCCACATAGAGGCTTTTCCCTTCGACGGGCATCAATTCTACACTCCTCTCCAGGGTACTCTCCTCGCTGAACTTGTCAGCCACCTGAGCTGCCAGGATACCGGCCGTCACCAGTCCACCGAACCAAAGGATCGTGGAGACGAGACCAATCGTCGGACGTGATTTGGCTTTCATCACCCTGCGCACAATCCAAATCAGGATTGAAATTATCGGAACCCCTACTAAAAGGATAAGCGAAGCGTACAACAGGGTGGTCTCCTGCCCCGGGTCAATGAACAAGGATTTCAGTGGCATCATCTGTGCCCCGGCAAAGAGAAAGGCTACAAAAGCACTCACGGCCACAAGTGCAAGAAATCCGACGAAGGTGAAGAAGATGATCTTCAGCAGCAGGATAAACCCATTCAAACATCCCGAGCGCTCGGATGAGGGAGCAACCTGAGGCCTGTTTGTGGAGGCCATATTACTTGAAGCGTTATACGCATCAGTAGGCAGTGGCGGCATCTCGTCAATAGACACTTTTTCAATTGATTCCTCCTTCGCGGCAGCCATATTAGCGGGAGTTGCAGGCGGCACTTCTCTCCCGTCACTGCGACTCCTGTTACTGGCCACGTTGCTGCTCACCCTTTCACGAATGGAACGGATATACTCCTCTTCACCCATCATCTCAAGCTTCTGCTTCACGCTCCTTGCCTCGGGAATGATGATCCAGAAAACGATGTAAACAACCACCACACTCATGTTGATGTTCCAGCTGAAGTCCACGTCATCGAACAGGAAATTGAGCGGGAAGAAAGAGATCATTCCAATCAGGTTGAACAACAACGGCAGCAGGAAGATCAGTCGGGGAATCCAGCTGTCAATCTTGAAATATGCTGCAATACCGCCGCAGACACCACCCAGAAAACGATCATTCGGATTTCGGTAGAGTCTTTTCGATACATTTGTTTCCAACTCCTTCGGTTTCAATACGATCCAAAGCACGATGTAGACCCAGAAAAGGAGACCGAAGAAGAGCACGAAGATCATGCGGAGCCAAACCGGATCGGTTTTGAAATAATGTGCCAGACCGCTGCAGACACCACCGAGAATGCGGTCGCCTGAATTGCGATAGAGCGAACGGCGCACCTCATCATCCGGAGCGGAGGCGGAGGCCTGTTCACGGCTTTCAGAGGATGCTGCGGCTCCCGGCTGTGATGCAGTCTCCTCATAATCGCTGTCAAAATCTTCCGGCTGTCCGATACTGGAGATGATCGATGCCACATCCTCGTCGGTAATGCAGTTGAGTCCATGCTTCAAACGGTTCCCGAAGAGCTCTGCTATGCGACACTCAATGTCGTTCACTATTTCATCTCCCCCCTCCTCACGCGCAAAGAAACGGGTAAGACGATCAATGTACTGTTTCAGCATTTCGTAGGCGGTCTCCTCAATTGCGATCACCTGTCCCTGAAAATTGATGTTGATTACTTTCTTCATATGGTGTTGTTGTTCATATCAGACTCTTCACTCGGTTTGCGGGTTACCAGTTCAACCCCTGTAGCCAGTTCATTCCAGGTAGTGGCCAGCAGCGCCTGAAACGCCTCTCCTTTCTCGGTGAGGTGAAAATATTTACGAGGTGGCCCCGATGTGCTTTCCACCCACCGGTAAGTTAAGATCTCTGCATTCTTCAAACGATTCAGCAGAGGGTAAAGCGTACCCTCCAACAATTGAAGACCTGCACTCTTCATCTCATCGATGATGTCGCCCGGATAGGCCTCCCCTCGTTTGATAATAGATAGGATGCAGTATTCAAGCACACCTTTCCGCATCTGACTCTGTGTATTCTCTATATTCATAGCTTTTTATCTCTTTTCAGACTTTCGCTGATATCTGATCATTCATCATCACACCACAAAATTAATCATAACAAAGTATTATGCAATACATAGTACCAATTATTTTCATGTTTTTAATACTATTTAACTATAAAGCCGTTTTTAAGGGTAGCATCTTCAAGTCGAAAAAAAAGGTTATATTTGTGACCACAAACCATTTTATATGTCGTTACAGGGAAAACATATTGTATTGGGAATCAGCGGTAGCATTGCTGCCTACAAATCGGCCATGCTCACCCGGCTGCTGATCAGGAAGGGTGCGGAGGTACAGATCGTCATTACTCCGGCCGGAAAGCAGTTCATCACGCCGGTAACACTCTCAGCCCTCTCCGGTAAGCCGGTGATCAGTGAGTTCTTTGCCTCCGGCGACGGCTCCTGGCACAGCCATGTGGAGCTGGGATTATGGGCCGACATGATGGTGGTGGCACCCGCTACCGCTTCCACACTGGGCAAGATGGCTCATGGCATTGCCGACAACATGCTGATCACCACCTACCTCTCCATGAAGGCACCAGTATTCGTGGCGCCTGCAATGGACCTGGATATGTTTCGTCATGTCACCACACAGCGCAACCTGGAGATCCTGCAGCGGGATGGCGTACAGATCATCGACCCGACTGAAGGGGAGCTGGCAAGTCACCTCGAAGGGAAAGGACGCATGGAGGAGCCGGAAAAGATAGTTGCCATCCTGGAAGAATGCTTCGCAACAAAAAAAGAGCTCGCAGGTAAAAAAATACTGATCACCGCCGGTCCCACATATGAACGGATAGATCCTGTTCGCTTCATCGGCAACTTTTCTTCCGGAAAGATGGGTTTTGCCCTGGCGGAAGAGTGCGCCCAGCGCGGCGCCGAGGTGTTGCTGATTACAGGCCCCACCGCCATGTCCCTCTCCCACTCCGCTATCCGCAGGATCGACGTGGAGTCGGCAGACGAGATGCATGATGCAGCCCTGAAGGCTTTTCCGGAAATGGATGCGGCCATCCTCTCCGCGGCAGTCGCAGACTACCGGCCGGTGCAGAGGGCAGAACGCAAGATCAAGCGGAAGGAGGGTGAAGGGCTCACGTTAACCCTCACCCCCAACCCCGACATTGCGGCAGCACTGGGAAGCATCAAAAGGGAGGAACAGCTGCTGGTAGGTTTTGCATTGGAGACCGACAATGAGGAGTCAAACGCTCTCGGGAAGATGGAGAAGAAGCAACTCGACCACATCGTGGTCAACTCCCTGCGCGACGAGGGAGCCGGCTTCGGGCACGACACCAACAAGATTACGATCCTCTCCCGCAGCGGCGGTAAAAGAGCGTTCGAGTTACAAACAAAAAAGGCAACTGCAAAGGATATCATTGACACCCTTTTTGCCTCTACTTAGAACTGACGTTAATTGATGAGATATTTTTTTCAATACGGATTATTTTCTTTCCTGCTTTTCGCTTTTACCTCAACGGTTCTCTCCCAAACATACAGATACCCGATCACCATCACGCCGGCTCTCAGCGGCAACTTTGGCGAACTGAGGAGCAACCATTTCCACTCGGGTATCGACTTCAAGACACAGCAAGCAGTCAACAAGCCGATTGTCGCCATTGAAGATGGATATGTCTCCCGCATCAGTGTCTCACCGGGTGGCTATGGGTTGGCTCTCTACATCGATCATCCCAAAACAGGCCATACAAGCGTCTACGGCCATCTAAACAGCTTCTCCGATAAGATCGCACAATATGTGGAGGAGAAACAGTATGAACTGGAACGTTTCCAGGTCGACCTCCACCTCGAAGAGGGACTCCTGCCTGTGAAGCGGGGTGAACAGATTGCCCTCAGCGGCAACACGGGCAGTTCGGGAGGGCCACATCTTCACTTTGAGATACGCGATCAACCCTCACAGGAACCGCTCGACGTGCTGGAATATATTGCCAGCATACCCGATACACAAAAGCCGGACCTGCGGGGTATCGCCCTTTACCCGATTGAAGGCCGAGGAGTGGTCAACAGCAGCAGCAACCCGCTACGGATCACTCTCGCCAAAGACAAGGCCGGCAATCCGCTGCCACCGGGCAGCAACCTTACCGCCTGGGGCCGCATTGGCATTGGGCTGAAAGCCTATGACCGGATGAATGGCCAGTCCAATATCTACGGTGTAAAACATGTCCGTCTCTACCTGGATGATGAGCAGATTTTCAGCAGCTCCATCCGTCGCTTCTCATTCAGTCAGACCCGCATGCTCAATGCTTTCATCGATTTCGCCGACTGGCGTGAACGACGTTCCCTCTACATGAAATCGTTTCTCGAACCGGG
>JAAZLV010000230.1 GCA_012799155.1 Bacteroidales bacterium
GATGGTCGCTTCCGGCGATATTGACTATACAATTTGTGACAAAGAGGTGGCAGTACGTCTGGCAGATCATTTTCCCGAAATCGACATCGATACCGACATCAGCTTCACCCAGGTCGAATCATGGGCCTTGCGCCCAGACGCACTGCATTTACTGGACAGTCTCAACTCCTGGTTGAGCCGATTCCGGGAGACAAGACAGTTCGATCTGATTTTCCGCAGATATTACAAGGAGTAAACTTTGTTTAGCATGCTAAAGAGATTGTCTCATCATCGAGGCAGTCTCTTTTTTTTGCAGGATGGGTTTCATCCTGTAAGAACCTTACACCATAAAAGTGACCCTTTTCCAAACTTATTGGTCGCTGCTTTTATATTCTAATCTTATTGCACCCTTATAGCCACTCCCATAATTATTGGAGTGGATATAAGGGTGCAATAAGGGTGCAATAAGGATAGAGGCTCAGAGAACCCTGTTTTGTCCAATTTTTTCCCTGTCTCATCCTGAATTTGGGATACAGTAATGGAAAAACAAAAGCACAAAAAAGGCCGTCTCATCTGATATGATGAGACGGCCTCTTTATTAGACATTTTAGTTACAATGTAGGTTAGGTTCTTGGTCCGTTTCTGCGAGGAGCAGGGCGGTTGCTCCGGTTGGCATCCTGCATTTTCTGCCTTACCTCATCGCGATACTGTTTCCATTGTTCCATCTTTTCCTTGCCGATGATACTTTCCAGTTCGGCGTCATTTTTTTCTACAGCCTCCTTGCGAATTTTCTCCATTGCTTCACGACGGCTTTCACGATCCTGCATCACCTGCTCCCGTTTCTCACGCTGAAGTTTCAGTTGTTCAGCTCTTTCAGCATCCTGTTTCTCGTAGAGTGCTTCCACTTTCGCTTTTTGCTCCTCTGTGAGCTCCAGTTGTTTCGCCATGCTTTCGGCCCTGTTTTTAGAGCTCCATCTCTTTTCAACTTGTGTGCGGCGACCGATTCTGTCACTGTCATTGTTGTTTTGAGCCGTCATTGCAAAGCTCATTGTGAAAAGGGCAATCATTGCCACTGCTACTGTCTTCTTCATAACCATTTTTTTTTGAGTGAATAAATTTTGTTACCGATCATTTGACACTCAAAAATAGGTAAAAGTTTAAACATACATGCATCGTATTGTCTGGAAATGTGCGGATTAACCTTCAGTAATAGAGGTGTATATGGGTGTGAGAAGGGCGTTTGTCCAACCATCAGCGGGTTTAATCGATAAAAATAAGCTGTTGGTCTATTCTACATTTTAAGGGTTGATTTAACTTTTTTTTCACGAATAAATCTATCTTTGTAGTTGAAACGACTGGATCATATGGAGAAAAAGTTCAAAGCAGACAACGGGTTGGCGAATATTTTCTGGGGAGTGGCAGCCGTCATGTTGCTGGCATTGTTTGTCTATCGCCTGTTCATCGATGAAGCGGATTGGTTCCTGATCATCTATTTCTCTTTCACTATCTTTTTCATGTTGTCGATCACCATCAAGGAGTATGCCGTCACCGATGTCAATTTCCTGGAGATTCGCTTTTTGTTGAAGATCCTGACTCGCAACAGACGGATTGCCATCGGTGATATGGTGGCATTGAAGAAATTAAGTCCCAACCAGCTGCGCATTGAGAAGGTACGTGGGTTTGAGGTGCTGCGGGTAAAGGCTTCCGATCTGGATGCCCTCATTGCCGAGTTGGTGAACCGCAACCCGCGTATCGTGGTCGACAAGGGTGCTGATCAATAGTGCACCCCCTTAGTTAATCCTATACCGCGAAATAGGATTCCAGTTCTTTTAACGTTTCCTCACCGGTGGCGATATCTTTCACAACCAGCCCTTTTTCCAACACGACGATTCGTTCACATACCTCCGTCACATGATTCAGGTCGTGGCTGGAAATGAGCATTGTCATGTTGCGGGTTCTCTTCAGCTCGTTGAGCATTCTTTTCAGGCGAATTTGCGATGTGGGGTCGAGTGCCGTGAAGGGCTCGTCGAGAATCAGTATCTGCGGATCACCCAACAGTGCCGCCGCAATGCCTGTTTTCTTCTGGTTGCCTTTCGACAGGTCACGGATCAACTTTCCCGATCCTGTGATCTCCCCGTTGAAAAATTCCTGCATCGACTCCAGGAAGCTGTTCAGGTCGCCCTCCGACTTGTTGTAGAGCTTTGCTGTGAAGGCAAAATACTCGTCAGGGGTGAGGAAGTCGATCAGGAACCCCTCGTCGAGGAAGGAGCCCACTTTCTGTTTCCACGCATCGCTACGGGCTACCGGCTCACCGTCGATCATCACTTCGCCTGCCGATGCTTCAATCAGATCAAGGATCAGCCGGAAGAAGGTGGTCTTGCCGGCGCCATTGTTGCCAACCAGTCCGAAGCTCTCGCCATTGGCAATTGAGACTGATGAAATATTGAGCACGTTGATGCCGCTATAATGTTTTTGCAGGCCGGCGGCATTGATGATGCCTCCGTTCTCAATGTTGACCTGAGGAGCTGCAGGCGGTGTAACGGGTAATTCGTTGACAGGGTTTACATTTTGTTGCATATAATGATCATGTTTTGTTTGTTTGCTTGCAAGGAGTGTGAACAGCCATCCGGATCACTCCTTCTTCCGGAAGCCGGAGCAAAGAGCATATTTCCTCCTCAGAAATTGTCGTTCGGTCATCCTGATCAGTGATTCACGGAAGAGGATACCGCTGAGGCCCAGCAGGGAGAGGATGATCAGCGCGATGCGATCGGCCGAAAAGAGAGCGAAGATCTTCACCAGCAAGATGGGCACCAGCAGGAGGGGGATCATCACGATAAAGTTTTTGTAGCTCACCCCCTGCATGTTCATTGAGGATCCTTTTTCGAGTTCCAGTCGTTTGGTGTTAAAGGTGGCTCCAAAGAGGTAGACATGTATGTTGACGCCTGCATTGTAGAGCAGTGCCGTCACGTGGTAGGGAATGAGATGCGTTCCAAAGAGAAAGTAGGGAGTGGTGGCGATGAAGGAGAGGATGCAGAGGGCCAGCAAAAGGAAGTAGTTGGCCCTGATGTAACTGGAGGTCTCAATGTTACGGGTCATCAGGAAGTCGAAGTGTGATCCATCCCAGTTGATGATCCACTGCCCAAACATCAGCATGCCGGTGCCGGTGACAAAGATGGCCACGAAGAGCAGCCAGCCGGGATTCTCGTTGTACATCGGATTGGGGTAGAAGAGCAGCCCGTAGAGCAGGAAGAGCAGGGCGGTGTAGAGCGTGCTCTTGGTACGCTTGTGTCGCATCACCAGCTTTATCTCCAGTGATATCAGCTCACCAATCTTGCCAAAGCGTTCCATGAAGGAGAAGCGCTTCGTGTCGTTCTGCCGCCATGTTTTTTTCTTTTCAAAGGTCTCTGGATAGTAGTTGCGGGCGAAGTAGAGCCTGTTGAGTGCGAATGCTCCTAAGGGTAGCAGCCAGGCTGCAATCCAGAGCAGCGGTGTGTTTGTCATCAACCCGAACAGCTGGCGGGAGAGGTCGAACAGGGAGAGGATCCCGAAATACTCCAGTAGTGCCGGCACTGCTGCCACTATCAACAGCAGCAGCATGCCGATAAGCAGGTTGCTGAACTGTCGTTTCATCAGGGAGGTCATCAACGTGTTGAACGCGATCAACGGAAGCAGTGAGAAGATGAAGCGAAAAGCGCCTGCCACCCCATATTCCGGGAAAATACCACTGATTGCAAAGGGAATCACGAAGCAAAGCGTCAGATAGTTTGCCGGGTTGAGCAACGGTTTCAACAGGAGGTAGTTGACCAGCGTGCTCCTTTTCAGTGGCAGCACCTGATAGGCCTGCAGGTTGATCCTGCTCAGCGGTTGCATAAGGTAGC
>JAAZLV010000004.1 GCA_012799155.1 Bacteroidales bacterium
ACATAGGTGGCTTTCAAATCTGCAAACACCTTCCTCATATGCTCTTCGTCACCCCATTGCTCTTTCTTACCGGCGGCACCGGTGTGTCCCCACTCACCATACTTATCAGTCAGTGTGAATTCATGAGGGTCATAGTAGTGCACAGATACCAGTAAGCGGTCTGTTGCAGTATCCTCCGGCAGCTTCAGGTGTTTCATCGTCAACTCGGGATTGGTGGTGTAACCGCTAATACCCAGGTAACGGGTGGCATTGTTGCCACCGACAGCACGCACGGCATCGACAAACGTTTGTTGCCACTCATTGAGGATGGCATACTGCTTCCCGCCGTCACTGGTATTGTCACCATAACCCCATTTCCCGTCATGAATCTCATTCACTCCTTCGAAGATCAGGAATTCCCCTTTCTCTTTGAAGTGCTCTGCTATCTGTGTCCACATGGCACTTAGCTGTGCCTTAATGGCCTCGTTGGCGGCAGTGCTTGAAGCTGCTTTCGTGATATCGAGCCAGTTTCCCGGTTCATTCTCACTTCGGTGACCATCATGGTGAATGTTGATGATGGCTTTCAATCCGGCTTGTTCGGCATAACCCACAACCTCTGCCACGCGTTCCAGCCATTCGGAGTTGATCAAATAATCGGGTGCCGCTCCCACTTTGCCAAGCCAGGTGACGGGTATGCGTACCGATGTAAAACCAGCCTCCTTCACCTTGTGGAGCGTTTCTTGTGTGGCTTTGCCGTTACCCCACAGGGTCTCACCTGATACGTTGTTGGCATGTGCATCGAGCTGATTGCCCAGATTCCATCCCAGGCCCAACTGACGAGCCACTATTACAGCAGGCTGCGACTCGTCTGCAGGGTCGATTCCGCTATTCTCTCCCTTCTCCTGGCTGATGATGAGCGTCTCATGCTTGTCGCCGGCAGTAATGGTGATGTTTGCCTTGCGCAAGTCGCCTTTATTTGCCTCTGCCACGAATACAAACGAAGTGTGGTTCTCCAGCGGGGTGGTTGATTTTAATGACAACCATCCGGCGTCGGAAACCGCAGAAGCCGCAGGTCGCGAGCCTACACTGATGATCGTTTCACCACCGTTGGCAGAGAGGCTTTTGGATGAAATGCTTTTTATGGTAAGGAAAGGATGTTCCACTGGAGAGTCATCTGAAGAGGAACATGACAGGCTGACAAGAAACATAGCAATGGTTGCCACTATTTGTAGAGTGGGAAATTTGATATTCTTCATGTTTTAACGGTTTACATTTGATATGATCTGTTTTCAGCCGCTGTCATTTCTCCAGGGCGGCAATGTTCTCTCTCAGTGAAGCGATCTTGCTTTCCGCATCCGCTTTCTTCTTTCGCTCGTTCTCCACAATCTCCTGTTTGGCGTTTTGTACGAAACGTTCGTTGCCCAGTTTTTTTGAGACCGACAACAGGAAGCCTTCAGTATATGCCAGTTCTGCTTTCAACTTCTGAAGCTCCGCTACCAGGTCCAACTTGTCTGTCAGCGGTACAGAATATTCGGTGGTGCCCACCATGAATCCCGCGGCTCCGGTCACTTTTTCGGAGACGACTGTGAGGGAGGAGAGGTTGCACATTTTTGTGATCACACTGTTGTACCGGTCGTTGTGCCCTCCGATGACCTGCAACTCCAAAGCGTCTTTGTTGGGAATATTCTTCTCCAGGCGAATGGTGCGCACCCCTGCGATCACCTGTTTCACCTGTTCAAACTGGTTCAGCAGTTCCGAATCAGTTGAGCCTGCTTTTGGTTGCTGAGCAGTCATGATGCTATCCCCATCTTCTCTCTGCTGCAGTGCCTGCCACAGCTCTTCGGTGATAAAGGGCATAAAGGGGTGCAACAGGCGGAGCAGTGCATCGAAATAGCCCAGGGTTGCGCGATAGGTCATGCTATCGATAGGCTGCTGGTATGCCGGCTTGATCATCTCCAGGTACCAGGAGGAGAACTCATCCCAGAAGAGCTTGTAAAGCAGCATCAGCGCTTCCGAGAGGCGGTACTTGGAGAATAGGTCTTCCAGTTCAACGATGGTTTCCGTGAGCTTGCTGCCAAACCAGTCGATGGCAATCCGTGCCGACTCCGGCTGGGGGATGGTGTCGTTGGTTTCCCATCCCTTGATCAGACGGAAGGCATTCCATATCTTGTTGTTGAAGTTGCGTCCCTGTTCACAGAGGGTCTCATCGAACAGCAGGTCGTTGCCGGCAGCAGAGGAGAGCAGCATCCCCATGCGGACACCATCGGCACCGTACCGGTTCATCAGCTCGATGGGATCGGGTGAGTTGCCAAGCTGCTTCGACATCTTGCGGCCCTGATTGTCGCGTACGATACCGGTGAAGTAGACATTCCGGAAGCAGGCATCCTGCCGATACTCGTAGCCCGACATGATCATACGTGCCACCCAGAAGAAGATGATATCGGGTCCTGTAACCAGATCGCTGGTTGGATAGTAGTATTGGATGTCGCTATTCTCCGGCTGCCTGATACCGTCGAAAACAGAGATGGGCCAGAGCCAGGAGGAGAACCAAGTGTCGAGCACATCCTCATCCTGTTTCAGCTCATCGATTGTAAGTGGATAGTCAACGATTTTTTTTGCCTTTTCGAATGCCTCCTCAGGAGTCATCCCTACCACCACACCTCCCCGGGGGAGAAAGTAGGCCGGAATGCGGTGACCCCACCAGAGCTGTCGGCTGATACACCAGTCCTTGATATTTTCCATCCAGTGGCGGTAGGTGTTCTTATATTTCTCAGGGAAGAAACGAATGGTATCCTGCTCCACCGCTTCGGCGGCAGGTTGTGCCAACTCATCCATCTTCAGGAACCATTGCATCGAGAGCTTCGGCTCAATTGCTTCGTCGGTACGTTCCGAGAAGCCCACCTTGTTGGTGTAAGGTTCGGTCTTCTCCATCAGTCCTGCAGCCTCCAGATCCTTCTCTATCTCTTTGCGAACCGCGAAACGTTCCTTTCCGGCATACATGGCACCATGCTCGTTGAGTGTGCCATCGGGATTGAAGATGTCGATGGAGGGAAGGTTGTACTTCTCTCCCAGCATGTAGTCATTCACATCATGTGCCGGAGTCACCTTTAGGCAACCGGTACCGAACTCAATGTCTACATAGTCATCCTCGATCACCGGGATCACGCGGTTCACGAGCGGGACAATCACCCTCTTCCCCTTCAGGTGTGCGTTCTTTGGATCATTAGGGTTGATGCACATGGCGGTGTCGCCCATGATGGTCTCCGGGCGCGTAGTTGCCACCACTGCGAAGCCGCCGTCAGGATCCCCTTCGATCATATACCGCAGGTAATAGAGCTTGCCGTTCACCTCCTTGTGGATCACCTCTTCGTCGGAGAGAGCGGTGAGCGCCTTCGGGTCCCAGTTGACCATCCGCACACCGCGGTAGATCAATCCTTTCTCGTAGAGATCGCAGAAGACACGTAGTACGCTTTCCGAGCGGACTTCATCCATGGTGAATGCGGTACGCTCCCAATCACAGGAGGCACCTAGCTTCTTCAACTGCTCCAAGATGATTCCCCCGTGCTCGTGGGTCCACTCCCAGGCATGATTGAGAAATGCATCTCGGGTGAGGTCGCTCTTTTTAATCCCCTGTGCTGCCAGGCGGTTCACCACCTTTGCCTCTGTGGCGATGGAAGCATGGTCGGTACCGGGCACCCAGCAGGCATTTTTCCCCTGCATGCGCGCACGGCGCACCAGTACATCCTGGATGGTGTTGTTGAGCATGTGCCCCATGTGCAGTACGCCGGTGACGTTGGGGGGCGGAATGACGATGGTGTAGGGTTCACGCTCATCGGGTTCGGAGTGGAACAGGTTGTGTTCCATCCAGTACTGGTACCACTTCTCTTCAACCTCTGCAGGGTTGTATTTGCTTGCAATCTCCATATTGTGATTCAATTCTTATTCTTAACGCAATTCAACGAGTGAAAAGACTATTTTCTCGGGTTGTCTACTGAACATTGTGTAAATGAAGTGCAAAAATACAAAAAATGCGCATCATTGCGCATTTTTATCAAAAGACAATGTTCCGTTGATTTACTCTTCATATAGCAAGTAGGGCTTCCGTTGTTGCTTGAACTGCTCCACTTCACAGTGCCATCTTTTACTGATCTCCTCTGCCGTTTTTCCGGCAATGATCTCCTGCCGGATATAATCTACCCCAACCAGTTTTTCAAAAAATGAGGTGAAGAACTTATTCCCAATGTTGAGGTTCCGGTAGGCGTCGATCAGATAAGAGAGATCGAACCCGGCGGTGATGATCTGTTCATCCGGCAGCTCACGCAAATCTACCCCATAGCACTTTTTGTTAAGTAGCGGAGGTTTCCTGGCACCTGGCATACTGCGAGGTGTGAAGCTGAAGGCAGAACCCTTGTAATTGGGATGTCCGTACACCTCAAAAGGGTAGGGAGTACCCCTGCCCAGACTCATCACCGTTCCCTCGAAGAGGCAGGTGGAGGGGTAGAGATAGATGGCGTGGTTGTTGGGCAGGTTGGGTGAGGGTGCGATGGGAAGCACGTAGCGTGTCTGGTGTGTGTAGTTCTCACAGGGAATCACTGTCAGGTCGCAGACCCTCTTCTCTGGCAACCATCCTTCGCCGTTGATCATCAGCGCTAGCTCGCCCAGCGTCATGCCGTGCACCACCGGGATCGGGAGCCATCCCACACCCGACTTGTGCTTCATGTCTAGAATAGGACCATCCACATACATGCCGTTGGGATTGGGGCGGTCCAGCACGATCATCTTCTTTCCATGCTCTGCGCAGGCATCCATCAGGCGTGCCATACTGGCATAATAGGTATAAAAACGGAGCCCCACATCCTGGAGATCAAATACCAGGATGTCGAATGCTTTCATTTTCTCGGCGGAGGGCTTGCCGTTGCCACTTCCGTATAGCGACCAGATGGGGATGCCGGTTTTCTCATCCACCGAACTGGATACATGTTCACCTGCATCGGCGGTGCCACGGAACCCATGTTCAGGTGAGAATATACCCACCAGGTTGTGGTTATGACTCAATAGCAGGTCTACAAGGTGCTCATCGCCTGCCATGCCTGTCTGGTTGGTCATTACCGCCACCCTCTTTCCTTCCAGTAGCGGGAAATAACATGCTGTCAGTTCCGCACCTACCTTCACAACCTCCTGCGGTTGAACAGAAAGGGAAGTAACAAGAGCTGTTAAAAGAATGAAGAGTATTTTTCTTGTCATTCCTCGGTGATTGTTTTCGAATATTTACGCTGTTCGTGGAGCCGGTCGAACTCCTCCTCGAGTTGCTGCAGTTCCTTTTTGATCTCCGTCAGTCGTGCAACCGCTTCCACCCGCTTGGTCTCCTCATCCTTTTTGCTGCGGAGTGTTTGTCGTGCCCCCTCCAGTGTCATCCCTTTTTCTTTCACTAGATGGTACACAATCTCAACCTGCTGGATGTCCTCCTGTCTGTACTGACGAGTGCCTCCTGCCGTTTTTTTGGGATTGATATTGTCGAACTCCTTCTCCCAGAATCGAAGTAGGGATACATTCACAGCGAAATGGTCTGCCACCTCCTGTATGGAGTAGTAGAGACGCTTCTCGCTGAACTGGATTGGTTTCTTTCGTTTGCCCATGGTCGTGGATGGTTACTTTTTGATGATATAGATGATTGAACTGCTCTGTTTCAGATCAAACAAGGAGAGTAGATAGCCTGTCATGCC
>JAAZLV010000231.1 GCA_012799155.1 Bacteroidales bacterium
GTGATCACCCTGTCCATCCGCTCATCTGTCCAGAAGGCATCGTATCGGTCGTTCATCACATCCGGCAGGAAGTTGGGATTCACGTACACATCCATCGGCTCCTGCATCACCGCCACGATCTTCTCCACGATCAGATCCATGTATTGCTCTTCATCCTCTATGAACACCTCCTCCGGTATCCAGAGGCGGGTGCGACGCCCTTTACGGTCAGTGAAGGTGAGGGCGTCGGTGAAGACATAGTCGAACCGATCGCGCACCTCTTTAGAGAAGGTCTCCGGCCACTCCCTTCCTTCACCCTGCATCGCCTGGATGAAGGGCTGACCCTCCATCTCCTTCAGGTATTGCAGCACCTCTTCATTGCTGGTGATGGGGAAGCCGATGCCACAGTTGGGTGCCAGCGCATAGTTGATGCCATAGCGGCGCGATTGTGCGGCAGCCTCATCGGCGCTGATTCCCTTGAGGTGCACGTGGTAGTCGAGCACCGGGAAGTTTTCCTGATGCAGACGGATGATCTGATCGTCTGTTTCGTCAATCGCATCTGCCAGCTGTGTGGAGAGATCGGTCGTTGCCGGCAGAAGAGCGAGTGAGATCGCGCTCACTTCTATTGTACCAGCTTCGCTTTTCAGGGCGAACGTGCCATTGGAGAGAAGTTGCAAGGCATGCTCCTCCGTGCGGTAGGGTGTTGCCGGTTCAATGTATTCCACCACCGGGGTTCCGTTCAGCAGGATGGTGATCGCATTGCCCTCCACGCGGAGGATCATATCGAACCACTCATTGCTCTTCACCACCGATTTGGTGAGGTTGCGCACCCCCAGCAGGCTCCCGGTCTTGGTCCACCACTCCTCATCAGTCAGGTCGTTGTCGAGCGCGACCCTGTAGCCTTTTGTCATTGCTTCGTCACTGTGAAAAGCGAGGAATCCCTTGCCGGTTTCAGTGAGTCGCAGGGTGAGTGTAAGCTCGAAGTTGTCGTACTCTCCCTTCTTCAGCAGTGCTGTTGCTCCCTCGTTGAGGGTAAGGAAACCGTCACTGATCGTGGCATCACCCTGCAGCTCCCACAACGCTTCTGCTTTCTCTCCCAGCAGGTCTCCAGAGGGTTTAGGTCCGTTGCAGGCAGTCCAAAGGAGCGTACTGAGAATCATTACAAAGAATGTGCTATTTTTCATGTTAATTTGTATTGGGTTAAAATGCGATCACAAGTTCCACCGTAAATTTGCTCGAATCCATCTCGGGGTTCTCTGCGAAGATGGTCATGTCGTTGTCTACCATATACCATTCGTAGTCGAACCGCAGTATGGAATCATAGCCGCCACGGTTAAATCCGAAGCCCAGACCCGCTGTCAGCCGGTTGACGTCAAACCCATCCTGGTCGAAGGTTTCATCTACCGCATCCCATCGCAGCGCGGGGATCATCCGGTCGAAGAAGCGGTTGTTCAGTGGAAAGTAGTAGGCACTTTGAATGTAGTAGGAGAGGAGGTCGCTGAAAGCCTCGCTCTTGCTCTCCCGTTTCATCATCTCGGTCTCCACCTTCCAGTTTGAAGTGGCGTAGCGGAAGTCTGCTCCGTAGATGAAGAACTGTTTGGTCTCATCCTTGGGGTAGTTGTACATCTTGGCGGTGACGCGGGCCCCCTGCATGCTTCCCAGTTCGATCCGGCCGCCGTAAGAGAGTTTGTTTTTCCATACCGGGTCGTTGATGGCGTTGCCGTTGAAGAGTCCTCCCTCCAGGTTTACCGGCAGGCTGCCCACCAGGAACTTGTATTTGGCCATCACGCCCAGGTCGCGTGTGCTGAGGAAGTACTTGCCGATGAAGGCACGGTTGGCGAACATCATGGTGGCGGGTGTGGTAATGTAGGAGTTGAAGAGGGGAATGCCCATCTGACCCAGTGTAAGGCTGAGTCCCTCTACCGGCATCAGGGTGCCGTAGAGGTCGAGCACCTTGAAGTCGCCATTGTCGCTCAGCTCCAGCTGCGCCCTGTAGGAGGCAAAACTGTTGATCGCTCCTTTCACGCCGATGCGGGAGTTGCGCACCGAGAAGCGGGAGTTGCCGGTCTCGGAGGCGTATTCATACTTGTTCTTCAGCGTACCGTCCAC
>JAAZLV010000030.1 GCA_012799155.1 Bacteroidales bacterium
ACGATCAGTGGATATTTTATCTTCGGATCGAAGTAAGGTGGCAGGTAGTAGCGTCCCTCGATTTGATCGCCGTAGGAGCTTGTGAAATGCCAATCCTTAACCTCTCCAAGCTGCAACTCGTTGAGTCTATTTGAATAAGGGTCGGCGATCAGTTTAGACTCGAGCGTCTCGAGATTAAGCAGGTAACTTCTGGCAGAGTTGGAGGTGCTGACACCGGTATATGTAGCCCAGAGTGCATTCTCTGCAATATTGAAGGAGCGGATTACCTCTTCCTTCAAAGGCAGTTTTTCGAAGCTCGCCTTACGAGGTAGATAACGATAGATGTTCACACGATCTCCCTCCTCCACACGGTAGTAAATGGTGTTGTCGAGCCTGTTCCACTCTTGGGCACTGATCGTGGGGTCGAATGTTCTGGTCACAGGGGTCACCTCCTTACTTTCAATATCCATAACAAACGATTGGGTGTCATAGCTATTGGCAATCTGTTTTGGTTTGATGTTCAATCCAATACCGTTGAACGCTTCCGGAGCACCATGGATCAACAACTGTTTCCCATCGGGTGAGAACTGTGCAGAGTAGACATAGCGTTCATTTTCCCATATGGTATCGGTTATCATGTGCTCAAGGTTCAACCTGTAGAGCGTACTAGTGCTAAACGGTCGTTGGTTGAGATCCTCATCGGATACCGAAAAAAGGAGATAACGCATGTCGTCGCTCACATCATTGAGCGATGCGGTCTGTTTTCCAAAGGTAAGCTGCTGGTTTAGACCCGTATCGAGGAAATAGCGATATAGGAAATACCGATCGCGGTAGTACGATTGCCGATCATCAATACCGATCAGCCGTTTCAGTCCACCGGGATTACTGAGGATAAGACTTTCCTTTGAAGAGTAGAAAAGTGATTTCTCATCGGGGGCGATGAAGAAGTTTTCCTTAGGTAATTTCTCCGCTATAATCAGCGTCTCCATGGTAAGCGGATTGAGGGTATAGAGGGTTCTGCCTTCCTCCGAGTCGGCCACGTAAGTGAGCAGATCCGACTTGGGCATCCATTTAAGCTGCGGTCGGCTCAGCGGTTCCGAGAAGATGATCTTTTGCTGGCGGTTGTCGTAGATCTGTGTATGGGAACGATTCTCTCCCCCGGGCAAGGTTTCACGTAGGGATAACAACACGAATCGCCCACTGGGGGATATGGAGGAATTGTTCACACGTATTCCCTCGAGAATATCTCTGATGTCGATTCGTCTGCGGTTCTCACCGTTGAAGGTATAAATCAGGAGCGAGTCTGCCTCCTCCGGCCTCACATCAATCTTTACCATGGCATCTAGCACATCGTCAGAGGTAGTGAGCAGCTTGATCACCACCCAGCTGTTGTTTGTGAAACCATTCAGCACAGCATCCACCGATCCGGCAAGGTGCAGACTGTCAGTCTGGGTCTGTTTGGTAGCACATTTCACGTTATCTAACCATAATTCTAACGTGTTTGGGGAGGTAACAGTGAGTTTACCCTTCCCGTAACGGTCGGCGGACAGGTAGAAGGAGACCAAGTGAAAAGTTTTACCCTCTTCCGGTTTCGGCAGGATGAAGAAACCAGCCGTGTCTGATTGCAACTTACCAGTAAACTTCTCCGGTGCGGGAAAATTGATGATAGTGGTAAGCAGCAACTCATCCGAGTAGGATTTATCGTTCAGGTTGATACTGTCCAGCAATACAGGTGTTTGTACTTTTATCGGTCCGAAGGTTGAGACCTCTGACGGTGAGAAGGTGATTTGTGCAATGACCGTCTCGCCGAGTAACAGCAAGATCAGGAGAATGGTTGAGAATTGTTTGTTCATATAATCAATTGTCAGTAATCATTTGTTAGGAGATAACTAATGTATCACTTCTCCATATAAAATTGTTATCAAAGCACCCTTTTAAATCGGGAGTAGATTCAAACAAGCCATAAACCGCAGAGCCGGAGCCGCTCATGGAGGCATAGATTGCTCCCATCTCATAAAGAGCTTTCTTGATCTGCCCGATTTCAGGGTGTTTTTTGAAAACAGACACTTCGAAATCGTTTTTCAGTAGTTCCTTCCACTCGCTTATCGGCAGGGAGATGATCTCCTTGAGAGACATATCAGGTTGCCGGGGGGAGATCATTGCATATGCCTCTGCGGTTGAGACTCCGATATCGGGTTTCACAAGTACTAGTGTAAGATTCCGTAGATTCAGATCAATCGACTCCAGTAAATCACCAATACCTGTTGCCAGGGCAGGACGGTTCTTGATGAAAAAGGGAGAGTCTGCTCCCAGGCGGCTGGCATATGATGCCAGCTCCATGTCACTATAACCCAACGCAAAGGTATCGTTAAGTAACATCAGCATGGCAGCTCCGTCGGAAGAGCCACCCCCCAGTCCGGCACCAAAGGGGATTTTCTTTAGAAGATGGATCTCAATTGGTGGCAAATTTTTCTCTGATGCGATCAGTTTATATGCCTTGACCACAAGGTTCTCTTCCTCATTTCCTTGAAGAGAGATGCCGGTTTGAAAGAGTTGGTATCCCTTTCCCCGTTTCAGCGCTTCGTCATCATGCATTGGGATGATCTCCAGGGCGTCTTTCAATCCGATTGGATAGAAGACTGTTTCCAGATTGTGGTAGCCATCCTCCCGCCGGGCGATGACATGCAAACCCAAGTTGATCTTTGCGTTGGGAAATCGGATCATAGAGAGTTCTTTTGTGCAAAGATAAAGAAAAATCAGAAAGAGCTACAAAACTGGTGTCTGTTCTGCGGGATGCCTTTCAATAATTTTGAGGGTAAACGCTTGGCTCCACTGCTTACAGTTCGAAAGCAGCCCGCACACCGATCTCCTCAAAACGGGTTTTGTGAAAAGCTGCAAACAAACCTGCATTGAAGAAACGGTTGCCAATGCCATAGCCCAGTTCACTGTATGACTTGATTTGAGGCGTATGTAACTGACTCAGGTAGAGTCGTTCTTTGTCGGCAAAATCGGAGATAAAGGGGATGTTTTTAAGGATTAGAAAAGGTGATTCGAGCATGATATGACCTTGTAGATATGAGTTGGATGCGTTATAGAGACTCCTGCTCAGCAGGTTGAAGTTGCCCCCTAGTCCGTCGTCCCAGTTCTCTGGGAAGTTGTTTTTGGAGAAATAGACAAAATCGGCGAAATACTCCGTCTCCTGGTTGATGAACTTGCCGACACCGATGTGATATTGGAAGGAGTGCATCAGTCCGAAGTCAATCTTCTGACTGATGTCAAGCTCTATACGGTTGTATTGCGATGTACTGCCCAGCACATCCAGTAAGCTTCGGGAAAACTCCACCTTAAAGGTAGGATAATAGGAGCGAGCATAAATCTTCTGTCGCCCTTCGAAACGATAATATTGCTCTGGAGTCCAGATGACTTGAATAAAGGGCGCAAATGAGCGTTTTGTGCCGAATAGTTGACCGATTGGGTCTCCGTTGAGCGTCAGTGAACGGAGCATCGTAACGTTGTTTTTGCTCTTGCGGATATGGTAGTCTACCCCTGTCTGAAACAACAGGCCATTGGTGGCTTCGAAGGTGTTGAAGAGTTTGAAATAATAATCCTTGTAGTAGTTGAGCGAAATGTCATCGAAAGATATACCTTGGTTCTCTAGTTTATCCCTTATCTGATCCACGAAAAGAGAACTGTAGGTGGGATTGCCTATTCCGAGGGAGAAGGTAGCACTACCCAGACGCAACGGTTCATAATTAAAGGTGGTGGTCAGGTCAGTGAAAAACTCCTTGCGACGGAACATGTAACCCGCAAAAGCATTGACTTTGATGTTGCGGCTACGCTTCAGATCGGCCATGAATGAGAATTTCTGGCGGTAAGTGATGCCGTCGCGGGAGCTATACCCCAACATCAGTGGGTTAAGAAGACCGGAATAACCGAATCGTGCCGATTTGTAACGGTAACTGGAATTCACGACCATTCGTTGTGCCATATGCTGTGCCATTCGGTTGTTGCCCAGTGAATCGTTTGTTTTTCTTTGATTTTCTCGTGTGATTTGCTGCTGATGATAACGTTCAATAACATCAATCTCCCTTGCCTGAAGAGGTATGGGGCGAATTTTCTCCCAGAAGAGCGTATCGCTATGTAGAGGTACCGAGTCAAGTCGTACCTTGTAAGAGTTGCTGATGTTCAGTGACCCTTTCGGTTGCTGGAATTGCCGCAATGCAATCTCCTTGTAGTTGATGCTGGCAAGGTGCCTACCGGCAAGCACATTCCCCAGATACGCTGCCGTCTGGTAAATGGTGATATTCACCGGTAAGTAGTTTGTTACCCACTCATCTCCCATGGTCATCTCGAATGAGAAATCAGAAAAAATATCCAGTCCCTCTCCTCTGAAAAAAATCACCCTCCAGGTGCCTTTCTCGACTATAAATGATCCTTTTAATAATTTTGGATTCTCGTATATGGGAACAAAATGGATGTTGTAATATTCTTTGTTGTTAGATGTGAAAGACTGATATAGGGTGTAACGGTAATATTTTGCCGTACTGAAACGGATGGGCATGAAGAAACTCTCGTCGTTGGTCGTTTCCCCATAAATGTTGATGTTGAGCAGTTCAAATGGAATCAGGTCGATATCCTTTTTTTTAGTCAACGTGCCAGTCACATGTCGAATGTCTTGCACATAAGTGTTTGGATATTCGTATCGTAAATCACTGATGGTTTCGATTACAGCATCTTCATTTTCAGGATCGTGTAGTACGAAGTCAGGAATCAGATGTGTATACTTGTAAAGAAAATTCTTACGAATTGTTTCCACGTATGAGCGCACGTATACTTCAGCTATGTAGTTTTCTACAAGCTCGTTGTATTTTTCGGCAGCACTCATTGCCCTGCTCAGAATCGTGTCTGTCGGTAGATCAGATTTGAATGCGAAGCAGTTAACAGTAGCAATGAACGGTAACAGTATCACTATGAGGATAGCTCTCTTCATTCAGTTTGCAAACATACATTTTTTTTTTACGTCTGGATTAATATTCGTGAATGAGGTTCAAATTTAACAATAATCCCTATGAATGACAATTTGTTGTGATGTGAAATAATAAAATATTCAACAATTTTGGAACATTCAACAATTAAAATCCGTATATTTGTGTTCTAGAACATAGTTCTATAACACTGGCGCTTGTGAAGATAAAAGAAATGACGGAAATATCCTCCTCATTGTCTGATATATGGAGAATGTTAAGTGTGGCTGAGCGTGATCAGTTACGCAGTAATGCCCGTATTGTTCATTTCAAGAAAAATGAACTAATCTACCTGGAAGAGGAGAGTGCGAGAGATCTGATGATTCTCTTTAAAGGAAAGGTGAAGATTTATAAAAGTGGTGTGGGAGGCAGAAGCCAGATCATTCGTATTATAAAACCCATTCAGTATTTTGGCTATCGTGCTTATTTTGCACGGGAGTCATATGTTACAGCAGCATCTGCATTTGAAGCTTGCACAGTTTGCATGATTCCGATGGAACTGATTGAACAGTTTCTACGAAACAACGGTGAATTGGCTCTCCATTTTATTCAGATGTTATCTGTTGATTTGGGGATCGCTGATCAACGAGTAGTAAACCTAACGCAGAAGCATGTGAGAGGGCGTTTGGCTGAATCACTCCTTTTCCTCAAGGAAACATACGGTATGGAGGAAGATGGTGCTACCATCAATATCTACCTTGCCCGAGAGGACCTAGCCAATCTCTCCAATATGACTACCTCCAATGCGATTCGAACTCTCTCCAACTTTGTGAATGAAAGGATCATAAGCATTGATGGCAGGAAGATAAAGATCATTGATGAAGAAAGACTGCACAAGATTAGTAGAATTGGTTAATCTGCTTAATTTTCTTAAAGTTCATCCTCTACTGCTTCTTAATTGGTGACAAGTTACTACCTTTGTGACCCAATTGACTATGAAAGAATGATTCAAAAAATCACCCGATCAATCATCGCCTCCTATTACAAACCGGTGAAGGCATTTGTGAATGATCCACACGGCACACAGCAAAGTACGCTCAAATATTTGTTGGAACATGGCCGTAATACCTATTATGGAAAAATCCATCAATTCGATCAAGTTAGCAGTGAAGACTCATACCGTTCGCTAGTTCCTGTCGCAACCTATGAGCATCTGCGTCCCTACCTGGATCGCATCATAGTGGATAAACAAAAAGATGTACTGTGGGATACACCAGTAAAATGGTTTGCCATGTCGTCGGGTACCACTGAGGATAAAAGCAAATACATCCCGGTAACGCATGAATCTTTAAAGAATGGTAATTACCGGGCAGGATATCACATGTTGGGTATTTATGCCCATCATCATCCCGACACCTCTTTTGTACTTGGTAAATCGCTGGTAATGGGTGGAAGCCAACAATTGAACCGCATTGGCGATGGAATCTATACTGGTGACATTTCGGCCATCCTGATGAAAAATCTCCCGCTATTAACCAAACGTAGGAGAACACCGGAGAAGATAGCCTTGCTGCCCGATTGGGAGGAGAAATTGCAGAAATTGGCCGATTACGCGATGGGTGCAGACATCCGTTCTTTTGTAGGGGTACCCTCTTGGATGTTGGTGTTGTTGAAAAAAATTATTGCCGACAGTGGTCGTTCAATTC
>JAAZLV010000232.1 GCA_012799155.1 Bacteroidales bacterium
AAAATATATCTATCCTGCACACAAGACAAATAACGGGAAGAAAGATTTCTGGGCCCGTGGCAACGGCTGGGTCTTTGCCGGTCTGGCAAAAGTATTGAACGAACTGCCGGTAAGTGACCCTCACCGTAATGAATACATCCAAATCTACAGAGCCATGGCCTCCTCGTTGATGGCATCGCAACAGGATGAAGGTTTCTGGTCGAGGAGCCTGCTGGACCTCTCACATGCACCCGGATATGAGACAAGCGGAACTGCTTTCTTCCTCTATGGATACCTCTGGGGCATCAACAACGGCCTGCTATCGGAAAATGAGTTTATGCCCGTAGTGAAAAAGGGATGGGATTACCTGACCCACATCGCACTGCAGGAGAACGGCCTGACAGGCTATGTTCAGCCCATAGGAGAGAGAGCAGACCAACACAGGAATGTGGGTCCTGAGACCACCTCCGATTTCGGTGTGGGAGCTGTCCTGCTGGCCGCTTCTGAGATGGTTAAATACAGCACCGCAAAAAGCGCTTTCACCCCGGGTGCAATCTGGCGCGACGACCGGGGCAATCACATCAACGCACATGGTGGAGGCATCCTCCACTATGAGGGTAGATACTACTGGTTTGGTGAGCACAAAGGTGAAAAGTCGAACGCTGCTCATGTGGGGGTAACCTGTTACTCATCCGACGATCTATACAACTGGAAATATGAAGGAGTGGCATTAACCGTGAGTGATGACCAAGAGAGTCCAATCGTAAAAGGAAGCACCATCGAACGTCCCAAGGTGATTTACAATGCCAAAACAGAGAAGTTTGTGATGTACTTTCACCTGGAACTCAAAGGAAAGGGATATGAGGCGGCTCATGTGGCTGTTGCAGTCAGTGATGATGTGACGGGCCCTTACCAACTGGTTAAAAACGGAAGGGTAAACGCGGGTGTGTGGCCCATGAACATGACAGAGGAGCAAAAGAACTCCACCCTGAAATCTTCCGACTTCGAACAGTGGTGGACACCCGAATGGATGGAGGCCTTGAAAGATGGCTTGCTTGTTCGCCGCGATTTTGAAGGGGGCCAGATGTCGCGCGACATGACCCTCTTTGTAGACGACGATGCGAAGGCATATCATATTTATGCTTCAGAAGAAAACCTTACCCTCCACATCGCGGAATTGACGGACGATTACCTTGATCACTCCGGAAAATACGTCCGAGTAGAGCCGGGTGGACACAACGAAGCACCGGCAATATTCAAGAAAGATGGTCGCTATTACATGATCACATCGGGTTGTACCGGATGGGCTCCGAATGCTGCACGTCTGCTGACTGCCGATCATATCATGGGGCCATGGAGATTGCATCCAAACCCTGCTCGCGGAGAGGATGCCGATCTCACTTTCCACTCTCAAAGCACCTTTATCATACCGCTGCAGGGAAAGACAGATGCTTATATTTTCATGGCCGATCGTTGGAAACCAGAAACCCCCATCGATGGCAGGTACATATGGTTGCCGGTTCTATTTGAAGATGGGCTTCCTGTTCTCAAATGGTTTGATGAGTGGGACTTAACCATTTTTGATGAGCTCACTCCCAATTCTTCGGCTCCTGAAAAAATTGAAGGATATAATTTGGTGTGGCACGATGAGTTCAATCAGGATGGTACACCAGATCCGGCTGTATGGTCATTTGAAGAGGGTTTCGTACGCAACCGTGAACTGCAGTGGTACCAGCAGGAGAATGCTCTTTGCCGCGACGGCCGACTCATCATCACCGCTCGCAGGGAGAAGAAAAACAACCCTCTCTTTGGAGCAGGAAGCAACGATTGGCGCGACAGCAGGGAAGAGATTGAATATAGCTCCTCATCCATCAACACAAAGAGCAGGAAAGAATTCCAATACGGGCGTTTCGAGATACGGGCAAAGATTCCCACTGAAAGCGGCTCCTGGCCCGCAATCTGGACACTCGGATCGGAAATGGAGTGGCCCTCAAACGGAGAGATCGACATCATGGAGTATTACCGTATTGAGGGTGAGCCCCATATCCTGGCCAACGCGGCCTGGGGTACCGAGGAGCGATTCAAGGCCAACTGGAACAGCTCTGCAACGCCCTTTACACATTTCACCAATAAGGATCCTCACTGGGCAGACAAATACCATATCTGGCGTATGGATTGGGATGAAGAGACCATCCAACTTTACCTCGATGATGAACTGCTCAACGAGATCGATCTGTCAGAAACTGTGAATGGATCTCTCGGTGATTTCAGAAACCCGTTTAAACAACCCCATTATTTGTTATTAAACCTGGCAATTGGAGGTCAACACGGAGGTGTTCCCGATGATCCTGCCTTTCCTCTTCACTACGAGATCGATTACATACGGGTGTATCAAAAGAAATAATAAATGAAATCAGTTGCAGACACCTATATAGAACTTAGATGTAATTTATAATCGTTGTCATACAAATATTTATCATTAGACAAATTCAAATAAACAATCGCATGCGGAAAAATTTAATTATTACTGTTTTATTGCTGGTTACAGGTATTGCTCCGTCACTACGGGCACAGGTCTCTTTCGGCAAGCCTGAAAAGATCAATGAAGAGTGGAAATTTGTCCAAAGTGACATAAAAGAGGGTCAGGCAATTACGCTTGATGATTCTCGCTGGCAACAGGTCAACCTCCCACACGACTGGAGTGTGAAAGGTCAGCTGAGCCCCACCCTGGCCAGTGCAACAGGCTATCTGCCGGGCGGGATTGGCTGGTATCGTAAGACAATCAATGTCCCCGCAGAAAAAGAGGGAGAGAAGGTATATCTCTATTTTGAGGGGGTCTACAACCGCAGCGAAGTGTTCCTGAATGGAGAGTCGCTGGGAAAACGTCCCAACGGTTATATCTCATTCATGTTTGATGCGACACCCCACATCCGTTATGGAGAGGAGAATGTGATTGCCGTGCGGGTCGATCACAGCCAATCAGCCGACTCACGCTGGTACACCGGCTCAGGCATCTACCGTGACGTATGGATGGTATACGCCAACCCTGTACACATTGCCCAATGGGGTGTTTATGCCTATCCCGAAGAGATGAAGAATGGGTACAGGCTGAACGTGGAGGTGGACATCAACAACGAAGAGGAGCTCAACACCTCATTAACCGTTGTCAATGAACTCTTCTCATCGGAAGGAAAACTGGTGGCAAAAACATCGAAGAAACTGATCGCGAAACCGGGCAGCGGGAATAAACTTACAACCACATTAAAGGTGAACAAGCCGGCATTGTGGTCCCTCACCGACCCGAATTTGTATGAGCTGAAGACCACCGTGCTGAAAGGGAAAATGGTGACAGATCAGACCACCACCCGCACGGGATTTCGTTCCTACACATTTGATCCGAACAAAGGGTTTGCGCTTAACGGAGAATGGATGAAGGTGAAAGGTGTCTGCCTTCACCACGATGCAGGCGTGCTGGGTGCAGCGGTCTACCGCGACGTATGGAAAAGGCGCTTGCAAACGCTGAAAGAGATTGGGGTCAATGCGATCAGGACAAGTCACAATCCACAGGCAACAGATCTGTATGACCTGTGTGATGAATTGGGCATACTGGTCCTCAACGAGATGTATGATGAATGGGTATTCCCCAAGCGAAAGTGGTTGGAAGGCTGGAACGTGGGGACTCCCGGATTCCAGGGTTCATACGATATATTCAAGGAATGGAGCGAGATTGACCTTGCCGACCTTGTGCGGCGCGATCGCAATCACATCTCGGTCTTTGCCTGGAGCATCGGCAACGAGGTAGATTACCCCAACGACCCCTATTCTCACCCGGTACTTGGTGGAGAGAAGGCAGGATTCACACAAGCCTCCTATGGTGGATACAATCCCGATGCACCCGATGCGATGGAGCTGGGGGATATTGCCAAACGCCTGGTGAAAGTGGTGAAAGAATATGATAAGGCACGTCCCGTGACTGCAGGCTTGGCCGGTGTGGCCATGTCGAACGAAACCGAATATCCCGGAGCGTTGGATATCGCAGGATATAACTACACTGAAAACAAATACGACAGTGATCATGAGAAATATCCCGAGCGTGTTATTTATGGAAGTGAAAACAGGCACGACATGGCTGCATGGAAGGCCACACGTGACAAGGAACATATCTTCGGACAATTCCTCTGGACTGGAATTGATTATCTCGGGGAATCGGGTCGTTGGCCCTCGAGAGGCTTTTATTCAGGTCTGCTCGACTTCGGAGGATTCATCAAACCGAGAGGCTATTTCAGACAGTCCCTTTGGTCAGACAAGCCAATGGCCTACCTGGGAACCTACCCTACTCCCGGAAGAGGGGCCCGTAGCCAGTCGAGAGATGTATTGTCTCAAACCGAAGAAGGGAACGAATCGAACTACGTTGAAAGAGTACCGTCGATGGATGCATGGCCCATCTGGAACTACAATGAAGGTCAATCGATCCGGGTGGTATGTTATACAAATGCAGACAAGGCAAAACTATTGCTGAACGGAAAAGAGGTAGGCGAAACAAAGGAGTATGACGATCGAACAGGGATTATATTCTGGGACATCCCTTACTCAGCAGGTAAACTGGAAGTAGTGGGCATGGATCAGGATAACAACGCCGTATCAAATTATGCCATACAGAGCTCCAAACGGCCCTACGCCCTGCAGGTTGTTCAGGCAGCAGAACAGATCAGCAAGGGGAAGGGATTGGCTCATGTTGTGGTACAAGTGGTCGATGAAGATGGCGTTCCGGTGATTCTGTCAGACAACGAAGTGACTTGCCATATCTCCGGTCCGGCGGAATTGCTCGGATTGGAAGCAAGTAACAATTCAGACATGAGCGATTATACCGACAACCGGCATCGTGTCTTTCACGGACGTATACTTGCATATGTACAGGCAACCGGTGAGGAGGGGGAGATAAAAATTAACTTCACTTCTCCCTGGCTGGAATCGACTGAAGTTACTCTGGTTGCTGAATAACGAATGGCTCAAACATTGAAACATCATTTATGAATCGAAACCGTTTAATCCAAACATATATGAGCAAACGACTTACTAGTTTTACAATGATTGTAGCTCTTGTCGCTACATTTACAGGAGTAAGAGCCGGAGAGGGTTATGCCCCGAATATTGCCGAGAAGGATTATGTGGCCTATCTTTTCACATATTTCCACGGAAACAGTGTGGAAGAAGAGCAGATATGCTTCTCGGTCAGTTTGGATGGCTATAACTATCGGGCACTGAACAACAACAGGCCGGTAATTGATTCAAAGAAAATCAGTGAAACAGGAGGAGTCAGGGATCCGCATATTTTGAGGAGTCAGGATGGGGAGACCTTTTACATGGTGGTGACGGATATGACCTCATCAAAAGGATGGGATTCGAACCGGGGGATGGTACTCCTGAAATCGAAAGATCTTGTCAACTGGACATCATCAGCCATCAACATCCAGAAAAAATACCCAGGACAGGAAGAACTGAAACGGGTATGGGCACCCCAAACCATTTATGATCCTCATGCCGGGAAATATCTGGTCTACTGGTCGATGCAGCACGGCAACGGGCCTGACATCATCTATTATGCCTATGCCAATTCAGATTTCACCGATCTGGAAGGTACACCAAAGCAACTTTTCTTCCCTAAAAACGGAAAATCATGTATCGATGGTGATATCATCTACAAGAACGGGATCTTCCATATGTTTTACAAAACCGAGGGACATGGCAACGGCATCAGGAAAGCCATGACCGATAACCTCACTTCCGGTTGCTGGATTGAGCAGCCTGACTACAAACAGCAGACCCGCCACGCAGTAGAAGGTTCATCTCTCTTCAAACTGACCAATCAGGAGAAATACATCCTGCTGTATGATGTGTACAGCAGGGGAGAATATCAGTTCTGCGAAAGCGTCGATCTCGATCAGTTCAGGGTGATTGATCACGAGATCAGCATGGATTTTAAACCGCGTCACGGAAGTGTGATTCCCATTACCAGGAAAGAGCTGGAAGCACTCACCACAGAATGGGGTATCCCCGAAGGTTTCGAGATACCTGCCTCTGAGAACCCTGTCTTGACAGGATACTTTGCCGATCCGGATGTGCTTTATTCAGAAAAAACGGGTAAATATTATATCTATCCTACCAGTGACGGTTTTCCGGGTTGGGGAGGCTACTACTTTAAGAGCTTCTCTTCCGAAGATCTCAGTGAGTGGAAAGATGAAGGGGTAATACTGGATCTGAAAGATGTTTCGTGGGCCGATGGCAACGCCTGGGCTCCCTGCATCATAGAAAAGAAGGAAGGGAAGAACAAATACAAGTACTATTATTACTTCAGTGGCGGTAAAGAGGGTGAACCCAAGAAGATTGGCGTAGCCGTTGCGGACCACCCCACCGGTCCTTTTGTTGATTCCGGAAAACCATTGATTGACTTCAAACCGGAAGGAGTGAAGGGCGGTCAGGAGATTGACCCAGACATTTTTTTCGATCCGGTGAGCAAAAAGAATTACCTCTATTGGGGAAATGGTTACATGGCCGTTGCCGAGCTGCAAAAAGACATGGTTTCCATCAAAAAGGGTACGGTAAAGGAAATGACCCCTGACCGGACTTTCCGGGAGGCAATCAACATCTTTTACAGGAATGGGCTCTATTACTTCCTCTGGTCGGAAGATGATACCGGCAGCCCCAACTACAAGGTGCGTTATGCCACTGCAACCTCACCACTGGGGCCACTACATATCCCTGCCAACAATATCGTCATCATGAAGGACGAAGAGAGGGAGATATATGGCACCGGACACAATTCGGTGTTGCAGGTTCCCGGAAAAGATGAGTGGTATATTGTCTACCACCGCATCAACAAGCATTCATTGAATGAGGGTCCGGGCTATCACCGGGAGGTCTGCATCGACCAACTGGAGTTCAACGATGATGGCAGCATCAGACAGGTGAGACCA
>JAAZLV010000233.1 GCA_012799155.1 Bacteroidales bacterium
CCAGGTCTCCAGTCCCTTGCGAAACCAGGAAGATTGCGGCCATAGAAAGAGGTTCTTGGCTGTTTGCTGTGAGATGGTACTGGCTCCACGGGCTTTCTTACGTGTTTTGTTTTCCTTGATGGCTTTTTCGATCTCGATGCGGTCGAAACCATTATGCACGTAAAATCGTTGATCTTCGGAGGCGATCACAGCCCGTTTCAGATGATCGGAGATCTGATCGTAGGGAACCCATCGATAGCTGACCACCGGTCTCTTTCCCATGCTGATAGACTGTACCGAACGAATAGCCATAAGGGGAGTGCCGGGGACAGGAACAAACCGGAAAAGAGCTACTGCCGCAACCGAGAGCAGCACAAACCATAACATCAACTTCCCAATAAAACGAATCAGTTTCTTCATCACAGTGCATCTGAAATTGGATGCAAAATTAATAAAAAAGCCTTATTGTTTACGGGAGATGAGGTAGATTCCATCGGTTGTCTCCTCCACAAAGTAACCATCGTTCAATAGAAGGGTCCAACCCTCACCAATCACCCTGTTCCCTTCAATCTCCAGTGGAGGGGTCACAATGATCCAGCGCCAGTCGGAACGCATCAGGGCTCCACCCTCTTCCACACGAAGAATACCCCATCGGTCACTGATCTGAATGGAGAGGTATACGGTACCCTCATCTTCATCCAGCGGAATCACCCCATGCAGGTCGTAGGAGAGTTCCATCTCCTCCAGCCGAATTTCCAGGTGGGGTTCTTCCAGGAACTTCTCTCGGTAGATATCCAGACGGGTATTGTTGGAGAGCTCCCGCCTCATCTCTTCATCAAAAATCCGCCTGCCATCATACTCCATCGCCACCTGTTTCACATAACTCTGAAGAATGATGCGTTGATCCATCCCGAAAGCCTCTGTGAAATATGCTGTCAGATCGCTATCACCCGTAATCTGTTTGTTCCACTCATTCTCTTTCTGATACAGGAAAAAACCATAGACAGGGGTTGTTTCGTAAGCGAAGGTACGCACGAAGGAGAGGGATGGGTTGTATGTAGTAAGGCGGGAGACAAGATTGTTGCGCCACTCCCATTTATCGCGGCCACTCATCATCTGGCCTGTATAAGTGGCCAATCCCTCCAGCAGCTCGAGGTGGTTTTCTGCAGCCTCCGAACCACGGTAGAGCTGGTGACGATATCGGCGAAAAAGTAGGGCGTTGCGCAGATGTTCCTCAGAGCGTGCATACCTGCCTGTCAACAGGGCTTGACTCAATGCTTCCATTTCAAGACGGAGATAGATGCGTCCCTCCCTGCGATCGAGGTGACTGTTTTCTTCTCGTCTGAAATGAAAACCGAGTGACGGCTGGGAAGAGTGAAAAAGTTCATGTGTCAACAGTTCCAGACGGTCATACCTGTTAGGGGGTAACGGTAGACGGATCATCGCCCAATGACGTCCCGCCCACTCAAGATCAGTATTGCCCATGGGTACCTCTTCAGGAAGACTTCCCCTGTAAATACCCTCGGAAAAATGTAAATATCCTTCACTGTCGGGCATGTTGGCAAAAATCTCGCGACTGTCGGGGTCCACCAGCATGAGGGGACCATAGATATCCTTGTTCCACAAGCTACTATGTTGCTGTGTGGTCATTTCTGTTTGGGAGAACAATAAACGGATACTGTCCACAGGTATTTGCGGATGCTGAGCAGTGACTGCCTGCAGACAAAAGCTCATCAGCCATATGCCAATGAGATTTTTCATTTGAATTTGTTATTGCATTACCTACTATAATTCAACCACTTCCACCACTGTCAGCACTTTGTCTGACACCGTAAAACGCACATTCAACCCGGCAAAAGCCAGTCCATAGATTCTATTCGAATCATCCTGATAGGAGGGTCGCGGATCGTTGGCCAGTACCTCCCTGAGCGCCTGTTGTTTTGCAGGGGAGACCATCTGCAGCCACTCAGAGGGTATCATCACCTCCAAACGGGAGTTTGCAACATTGCTTGTAAAACCTCCAGTTGCATCCATATGACAGTCGCTATAGGCTATATAAGGCTTGATATCAAGGATGGGTGTGCCATCCATCAGATCAGCACCCGTCACATGCAATACGGGCCCTGCGTCCGTCTGCCATTCAATCTTTTCAAGCCTTACCGATGAAAGACCGATGGGGTTGGGTCGGAATGGGGAACGGGTGGCGAAGACGCCCATACGTATGTTTCCTCCCAGCCGAGGGGGACGGACGGTGGGCGACCACTTATCGCGCTTTGAGGCGGAAAACTCCCATATGACCCAGATATGAGAGAAGTGATCCAGCCCCCTCAAGGCTTCCGGATTGCGAAACTCCGGTTCAAAGATGATTTTCCCCTTCAACTCAGCTACCAAACCACTTTGGCGGGGTATACCAAACTTGGTGGAAAAATCGGAACGTATATGAGCGATCGGTTTCATCCTGATCGTTTATTTCTTCATTATCTGTGCAGAGAGACGTGTCACCCATTTTCTGGGCATAAAACGAATGAAAAAAGGAGCTACCTTGTTCATGGCTCCATGTATCACCACCGGTTTGCCTTTCATCATGGCACGATAACCCATCAGTGCAACTGAGCGGGCACTGGCTATCTGCACATTTTTGACCAGTTGTGAGGCATTCATCTTTGACTCTTCTCCAAAGTGAGTGGCAGTAGGTCCCGGACAGAGGGCAGTAACGGTGATCCCCTCGGCTCTCAGCTCATTGTCGATAGCTTCTGAAAGGCTTAGCACAAACGCCTTGCTGGCGAAGTAAACCGCCATCATGGGACCGGGTTGGAAGGCTGCCGTAGAGGAGACATTGAGAATCTTACCTTTTTTACGGCCACGCCACTGTGAAACGAAGAGATGGGTGAGCTGGGTGAGTGAAGTCACATTGAGCTGTATCATCTTGCCATAACGTTCCCAGTAAGTATCGGCAAAGGCACCATAATCACCGAATCCTGCATTGTTTACCAGGTAATCGACATCATTCCCCTGTGATTTTACAGCTTCGAAAAGGTGTTGTGCTGCATCGGGCAATGAGAGATCACTGTAAAAAGTCTGCACCGTTACAGCATATTCCTTCTCCAGCAACACTTTCAGTTCGCTGAGCTCCCGCTCGCTGCGGGCGGCAAGCAATAGGTTACAGCCCTTTTCGGCAAATATTATTGCCAGCTCACGTCCGATACCTTTGGATGCACCAGTAATTAAAACTGTTTCTTTTGTCATCAGGGTCTCTTTTTGACAAATATAGTTTTTTTTTAATTAGCTATGATAGAGATTGAGAGAGTTTTTTTCAATTCCTATTGCGCGACTTGTCAATGCGCAGCAGAATAAAAAGCAGGATGGTGAATCCCCAGAGTGAAGAACCGCCATAACTGAAGAAAGGAAGGGGTATACCGATTACCGGCATGATGCCAATAACCATTCCCACGTTGATGACCAGGTGAAAGAGGAAGATGCTCGTAACTGAATAGCCGTATACCCGTCCGAAAACGGAGGTCTGCCGTTCAGCAACATGCAGCAATCGCAAAATGAAGACCACAAATAGCAGCAGGATGACGGCTGAGCCTATAAATCCATGTTCTTCACCAATGGTACAGAAAATGAAATCGGTATCCTGCTCCGGCACATATTTAAGCTTGGTCTGGGTACCATTGAGAAAACCTTTCCCGGTCAATCCACCCGAGCCAATAGCGATTTTGGATTGCCCCACATGATAACCGGCACCACTCAAATCCTGCTCCATGCCAAGGGTCACCTTGATACGCATCTGTTGGTGTGGCTGCAGTACATTGTTGAAAACATATTCCACCGACTCGAGAAAAAGAAAAGAGCCTATCATGAAAAGTAGTATATAGAGAAAGTTCTTTTGTCTGTATCGGAAAAAGAGAAAAACCAAATAGAGTACCGATACGGAAAATGCGACCAAGGCAGTTACACCCCAATCGATTGAAATGCCAAAAAGGCTAAGGATGTATGCCGCAAGAAAGATGGCCGCAGTCAGGAGGAGCAACATCAACAAGGGGTTCAGCACCTTGAGATAGTTGCGGATCATGGAACCACTAAAAACAATGATCAGTAGGAGGGTAATAAATTCACCCAGTGAGATGATGCCTACATCAATGTCTGAGAACTTGATTCCCAACACGAAATAGATGATTGCAGCGATCCCCATGAAGAGAAAGCCTCCGGGGAGCCCTTCACGATAGAGGACCAGGATCAGACTGAGATAGACCAGTGCCGTGCCGGTTTCGCTTTGTGCGATGACAAACAGTACCGGCAGGAGGATAATGGCTGAAACCATGAAGAGGTTGCGTCGCTCCATGAGACGAAAACCATAGGAATTAAACACCTTGGCAAGTGAAAGGGCGATGAGAAACTTCATAAACTCAGCCGGTTGAAGTCGCACAGGACCTATGATCAGCCATGAGCGTGATCCATTGATCTCCTTGGCTACCACCAGGGTGATGAGTAGCAAGGCAATACCGATCAGATAAAACAGAAAGGCATAAGTCTCGTAAAAGCGAACATCAATCTTGAGAAGCGCAAATGCCAGTAACAGGGAACTGCCAATCCATACCAGTTGCGAACCGGCTCTCCCGGAGAGGTCGAACAGGCCGGTGGCATTCTCCAGATCGAAGCTGGCAGCATAGATGTTTAGCCAACCCAATATCACAAAGAGAAAATAGAAACCGACTGTCATCCAATCAATTTTACCTTTCTCCACCCGATCCGTGCCACCTTGATAGATCATCATTCAACTTATAGATTACTGGTCTCTTTCTGCCTTACAGGCAGGTTACGCGTATAGACGTAAGGAAGAATCTCCCGATTAATCACTGATTGTTCCAACCAGCGATCACTCTCCGGTATCTCACCCCGTAGATATTTCTGCATCATCAGTCGCGCTATGGGGACCGCATTGGTGGCACCGAAACG
>JAAZLV010000031.1 GCA_012799155.1 Bacteroidales bacterium
CATCGACCAGGATCAACAGCCGGTTTGCCCAGTCGGCATTGAACTGGCTTTTAAAATCCTCGTTCGTGTTGAATGTGGCATTCTTCCCGAATAATGCTTTCAGGAATTTCAGGAACGTTGTCTTGCCCGTTTCTCTTTCATTGGATACAAGCAGGAGAATGGGCAGCATTTGTGTCGGACGGACATACAGTAGTTGGATATAATCCAGTCCCAGCTCTATCTGTTCCTCGAAAATATGTTCCAGAAATAGCCGGATATAAGGAAAATCACCCTCGCAGGGTGCATGGCCAACAGGTTCGTACTGGTTGAGGAAAGTTCCATAGGCCTGCTGATAGTCTATATGGCTGGGTATGATACAAAATCCGTCGTATTTCCCGATTTCGGGGAGACTGTTTTTCCCGTAATCCTGCCGTAACGCTTCATAGCTCCAGACAATCTTTTCCTCGATAAAATCACCACTGATCAGTGGTCGCCTGACATTCTTGTACAGGGTTGTCCCGACACGGAAATATTCTCTTTTATCTTCCATGGCTTCATTTCATTTTCCTGCGTGCGCTACGGGCAACGGTTCGGGTGATTTCACTATAGTCATGACGGTTTCGTGTCTGGCTTGCAGCCCATTTCAGTACCTCTTTCCGTGAAAAGACAAGTTTGCCATTATAAATCCGGTGCGGGATATCTCCTGCGGAAGTGAGCTTGTACATCTTTCCTCTGGATGTGGGATAACCGTTTTCTTTCAGGAAGGCAAGTATCTCCACAAGGTTGGCTGCATCCGTATCGTTCTTTTGCTCTGCCGGTGCCGGTAGCAACCCGTGTACCGCCTCCTTTACCAGCGCTTTCAATTCGTCGGGTGTTGTGATAATAATTTTCTCCATTACGTTTTCTTTTAAATTATAAATAGAAATCCATCGCACAAAGTAAAGTCGTATATTACTGAAAATCAAATCACAAAATCGGTTTACAAATGTCTTTATTCGAAGTAACTCGATGCCATTCATAGACAAATGTAAAGTAATAATAAGGATTAAACTTTACCTTTTAACAACTATATAAGTCAATCCGGAGACAGTCGAAGCCACTCGATGCCAAACGTAAAGTGGTAATTATTTTCGGTTAAATAAATATAAATAGAAAGGGGGAGTATCTGGAAATGAGAGGTGGCAACAGTTATAAGATACTGTATAACTATAATTTATCTACCAACTTTTTCAATCCCTGCAATATGGATCGGGTAGTAAAGATATGCGGATAATACTGAATGCTGCTGAACTTGTCACTTGCAGTTTCAGGGATTTCTGCCTTGATAATCTCCGCATCGATCCACTTATCAACGGTCGGACGGGAAATGCATAATATATCGCTCATTTCACGCTTGCTCAACTCGACCGGTTCGGTGATACCGTTTCGGGAAATATATCGTTCAAGTGATACAAGGGCTCTTTTAAGGTTTTCAGGCTGTGCGGTATATGACTGCTTACGTTGCTTCAGGGTTATAACTGCGTTTTCAATATCAAGACCATCAAGTTCAGGGTTGGATTTAAGTTCCAGCCTTACATCTTCAAATCCTCTCAGATCGGAAAGGGGAAAGGTATATTTGCGGGGACGTGCCATAATCCATGATTTTGAATAGCAAACATACTATTTATTATTCGATTTCAGTAGATAACGTTGTTTTTCTTTTCATTGTTTTTCTGGGCGCATGTTTGTTATTTGTTTGTTATAAGAAAAAAGCACCTACCGGAATAAACCGATAAGTGCTTGATGATGAACGAGCGGCAAACGAGACTCGAACTCGCGACCCTCAGCTTGGGAAGCTAATGCTCTACCGACTGAGCTATTGCCGCAGGATTACCCTGCAAATGTACCGATTTTTTTTATTCGGCATAATCCACAGAATTGTTTTTTATATGAAATTTGAAGGAATATGGAAAAATTATTTACCTTTGCACCCACAAATCATCGGGATGTAGCACAGTTGGCTAGCGCGCCACGTTCGGGACGTGGAGGTCGGGTGTTCGAGTCACCTCATCCCGACAGATTGAAAAACGACAAAGCCGCCCTCGGGGCGGCTTTGTCGTTTTCATACAGCTATAACGATTTGATCTGAGGAGTGTCAGATGCCATCCCGCATAATCGGTATTTCGCGTTTCACACTCTGGCTCAGAGAAATCATCGTCTCAGTAGCCACCACGCCGGGAATCTCCTGGATGCGGTTGTTGAGCAGTTCCATCAAATGCTCGTTGTCGCGGGCATATAGCTTCACCAGCAAGGTGTAGGGTCCCGTTGTAAAATGGCACTCGGTTACCTCGGGGATCTTGTCGAACTCGGGGATCACGTTCTTGTACATAGATCCTTTCTCCAGCTTCACACCGATGTAGGCACTGGAGGCATACCCCAGGACCTTCGGGTTCACGTGATAGCCCGACCCCATAATCACCTCATTTTCTATCATCCGCTGCACACGTTGGTGAATAGCGGCGCGCGATACACCGCACTGCTCTGCCACATCGCGGAATGGGATGCGGGCGTTCTGTGAGATGATTTCCAGTATCTGTCTGTCTAACTTGTCAATTTTTTCCATGAGACGTGAACTTTGTAATATTCCATCAAAAATAATAAAAATACATGATATAATGACAAAATGGAATGCTTTTTTTCACAAAACCTCACTTTTTGCCCTATTTAATAAAGAAAACGGAGTGTTACTATCATTTTGGCAGATGCCGAAGCAGTTGTTCAGCAATCAAAAAGTCAATAGACGATGTGATTTTGATATTACTCTCCTCACCCTCTACCAGCAGGATCGGGAACCCCTGCCTCTCTGCTACTGAAGCATCGTCGGTGAAGGCTGGATCATATGCTGTTTTATAGGCTTCTTTCAGAATTTCTGCTGGAAAGAGCTGCGGTGTCTGCACCAACCGCAACAGCTCTCGGTCAATCATTTGACTTCCCTCATCAGTAAGGAGCCGCACGCTGGCGCTTTCACGTACCACCGGAATCACACCGCATCGATTTGATTCACAGACCTTGAAGCATCGACCGATCAGTTCTGTCGTCACCAGGGGACGTGCTGCATCATGCACCGCAACCAACCCTTCAGTAGGAACCTGCTCCAGTCCGTTACGGACAGAGTGAAAACGAGTTTCTCCACCGGTTACCGTGCGATGTGGCAGCGTGAAATGGTGTACCTTGACCATCTCCTCCCAGTGGGATTCGAAACCCTCCGGCAACACCACAATGATGATGATTTCGGGGTTGTAACGGTGAAAAGCAACCATGGTATGCATCAATACGGGAAGGCCTCCAATTAGTCGGAACTGTTTCGGCAACTCCCCACCGGCACGTAGCCCCTTACCTCCGGCAACGATGATCACGCTCTGTTGTTCTGTGGGTTTCATGTGATATCGTTTAGTATCTTCTGCAACTCTTCGTCGGTGTGTGTGAGCTTCGTCCGACAGAAGAGAATCAACTCGGTGGCCCGCTTCACCTTCTCGGTCAATGCATCCACATCTAGTTCGCCCGTTTCAATGGCGGTAACGATCTCGGTAAGTTCTTTCTTGGCTTCTGTATAGCTCATTTGTTCCATATTGGCATCCATTATGATTTATCTTTATGATGTCTCACTCAGTTTGTTTCCGGCTCACGACTACTGTTCACGCCACGTACCTCAGAGGTTGCGATGCCATCACGGAAGTGGGTCTCGATCACATCTCCAGGAGCGATGGCGTGGAGGGAGGTGACGATGCTACCATTCTTGATGGTGAGGGTGTAACCCCTTTTCAGCACATTTGCTGGCGACACCATCCGAACATACTGTTCCATGCTCTCCACCTGATGACGTTGCTGCTGCAACTGTTGTTTTAGCAGATGTCGCATCGTCTCTGACAACTGTTGAGTCTGTGCCTCCTCCTTCTGCAAGAGAAGGGTCGAGAGGTGTAGAGTCTCCTTGGCAAGGAGTCGGATTTCTGACGATTCCTCCTGCAACACCGACCGGGTCTCACGGAGCAACCGCTCTTGGAGGTCCTCCAGCTCTGTTGCCGTTATGGACATATGATCGATCAAAAACTCGGCAACAGCGGTGGGTGTCTTGGCACGGGTGTGTGCCACGTGGTCAAGCACCGTCACATCACGCTCATGACCAATGCCACTGACCACCGGTAATGGAAACTGTGCCACGTTGACCGCCAACAAATAGCTGTCGAAGCAGTTTAGGTCGGAGGTGGCACCACCGCCACGAATGATGGCCACCGCATCGAAGTGATCACTGTAGTGGTACACCTGCTCCAGCGCGGCGATGATGGAACTCTCGCTGCGTTCCCCCTGCATAATGGCAGGGAACAGTTTAGTATAGAAGATGAACCCTTGGCTGTTGCGTGCCAGCTGGTCGCAGAAATCACCATAACCGGCCGCACTGGGGGAGGAGATCACCGCAATACGGTGGGTCAACTCCGGCATTTCCAGCTCCCTGTTGAGTGTTAACACCCCCTCCTCCTCAAGTTGCCGGAGTACCTGCTGCCGATTGCGGGCAATCTCACCCAGCGTGAAGGAGGGTTCGATATCGATCACGTTAAGGGAGAAACCATATAGTTCGTGAAAGTCGACCGATACGCGCACCAACACATTGAGCCCGGAAGTAAAAGTTTGTCCCGTCTCCGTTTCGAAGTAGACAGAAAGCATCTGGAAGACATTCGACCAGATCATACCGCGTGCTTTGGCCACTATATGCTGTTTCTCTGCATCCTTCTCCACAAACTCAAGGTAACAGTGACCGTTCTGATTGCGACGTACATCGCTCGTCTCAGCCCGCAACCAATATGTTTCCGGCAGGTGATCGCGGATGGCATCCTTCACCCGGCGGTTCAGTTCGGATAGTGAGAACGACTCTTCTGTCATGCTTTTGAATTGAAATAATAAGCAAATATAACATTTTTCAGGTGATTGAACCTTATCCACAGGACAATAAAAAACCGGACAAGCAGATGCTCATCCGGTGTCGATTGTTCGACTGACATGCTCCTTCACTTGTTGTTCTTCTGCAACCCATCGGTGATTTTCTTCGCGTCATCCAGTGAAAAGGCTCCCAGGAATTGCATGATCACACTCTCACCATCGCTGTCTTCCACAATCATGATCATCTCGTGAATATTTTCCGGTTTGCCTTTCATGAAGAAGTTAACCAGTTCGCCGTCATCCGACTTGACCCGCATCAGCAATTCATACTTATCGTCCCGTATCCGCTTGTTAGCAAGTGAAACCATCTCCTGTGCCACCGACTTATTCTCAGAGGTAAGGATCAGGATGGATGAGAGCTTCTCCAGGAAATTTGACACATCCACTTCGCCAAATTGCATACCAGACTCTTTAGGCATTAGCGACAGCATGTTCTTTGAAATATAAACCGAAGTCACACCCTCCATGTCCGTGAATTTCTCAAACGGATTGTTCTGCGCGAACAGCCCGGTGGCTGTGAGGGCTAGCGCAAATAGCATCATAATCTTTTTCATTTTACTCTTTCTTTATGGTTGTTATCTTTTTACTCATTTACCAGACCCTCCTCACTTTTCACTTCCTGTCCCACTGCTTCGCGTAGGATGCCGAATGCTTTGTCTACCTTCCGGTCAGCATGCTCCACTGTGCGTGTTCCCTTTGAGAAGTTACTGGCGAAAAGCTGTAGTGCCTCTAAGGTTGCCGCCTCAGCCTGTGTCGGGTTCTCGAAGGTATCGGTGAGCAGTGACTCATTGTCGTTGCCACTGAAATAGGTCCAGAAAACGATTGTGGCGATGATCAGCAGCGAGGCCACCAATCCCGCAATCTGGAGTCTGAAATTTCTTCGGATAAGGGTACTCTTCGCAACTGTCTTCCCGCTTATTTCCGCCATCTCCATTTTGTCAATCAAATTACCCATCCGCTGCTCCAAGTCTTTTGGCATCTCCGGTGCGGCAGACGAAAGCGATTGAAACAGTTCCCTGTCAGCTTCGTATTGTGCCGGTAGTAACTGACGGTTGAAATAACCGGCAAGGAGTTGTTCCTCCCGGCGGTCGGTATCACCGCGGTAGAACTTTTCCAGCAAGGATTCAAACTCTTTCTCCATACTCATACTTCTTCATTTTTTCTTTCAAGTTTCTTCTCGCTCTCGAGAGGAGTTGTCGCACATTCATCTCTGTAAGTTGCATCGCTTCCGCAATTTCCGGGAGCGGTTGATCGGCATAATGACGCAGTCGAATGGCTCTCTGCTGGTTTGAAGGAAGTGTGGAGAGCATCTGTTCCAACTGCTGCAGCTGTTCTTTTGCTTCGAGTCCGGTTAACGCCCCCCCGTTGTCTATCGCATCTACAGAAGGGGTGAGGGTTGTGATCCGGTGTCGTGATTGCTTCCTGAGATGATCGAGAGAGCAGTTACGTGTTACAGAGACCACGTAGGCCTCATCATTCTCAATTACCGCCAGTGTCTCACGTGTCTTCCAGAGCTTCTCATACACCTCCTGGACGATATCTTCAGCATCCGTTCTGTCACCCGTGACGGCAAAGGCATAGCGAAATATCAACCCGCTGTAGCCAAGAAACCGATTTTTAAATTCACCTCCCTCCATTGCTCATCGCATCGATATCGGATGGTCGGAACTTCCCTTTGAGGTGTACCAAAGCGGGATCGTCGCCCATGGTAATGATCACCATTTCACGAATCAGCTGATCTTTTATCTTCACGAAGATCCGTGCTTTCTCCTTGTCATCGTTGGCGTTGAGAAACAGTTCAAAATCATCGTCACGGAAATTCAGTGCTGAACGACTGAATCGTTCTTTCACTTCCTGAGGACAATCCTCGAGAGAGAGCACACGGATACTGCTCAACTTTCCACCTCCATGATCATCCATAAAAGGTTTGGCTAACATCAGCGCTATGCCGTTCA
>JAAZLV010000234.1 GCA_012799155.1 Bacteroidales bacterium
ATAAACAGTATGGCAAAAATGAATTTTGGCGGGGTAGAAGAGAATGTAGTCACCCGCGACGAATTTCCATTGAGCAAGGCTCTGGAGACATTGAAGAACGAAACCATCGCCGTCATCGGATACGGCGTGCAGGGACCTGGACAGTCGCTCAACCTGCGTGACAACGGCTTCAACGTGATCGTGGGGCAGCGGAAGGACAGCAAGTCGTGGGACAAGGCAGTGGCCGATGGCTGGGTGCCGGGTGAGACGCTCTTCGAGATCGAAGAGGCCTGCGAGAAGGGCACTGTGATTCAGTACCTGCTCTCCGACGCGGCACAGATCGCGCTCTGGCCGACGGTGAAGAAGCACCTAACGCCCGGCAAGGCACTCTACTTCTCCCACGGCTTCGGCATCACCTACAAGGAGCGTACCGGCATCGTGCCGCCCGCCGATGTGGATGTGATCCTGGTGGCCCCCAAGGGATCGGGCACCAGCCTTCGCCGTATGTTCCTCGAGGGACGCGGCCTCAACTCCAGCTACGCCATCTTCCAGGATGCTACCGGTAAGGCCTACGATAGGGTGGTATCACTCGGCATCGGTGTGGGATCGGGATACCTTTTCGAGACCACCTTCAAGCGGGAGGTCTACTCCGACCTGACCGGTGAACGTGGTACGCTGATGGGTGCCATCCAAGGATTGCTGTTGGCACAGTATGAGGTGTTGCGTGCAAATGGTCACACCCCCTCGGAAGCGTTCAACGAAACGGTAGAGGAGTTGACACAGTCGCTCATGCCGCTCTTCGCCGAGAAGGGAATGGACTGGATGTACGCCAACTGCTCTACTACCGCACAGCGGGGTGCCCTTGACTGGATGGGTCCCTTCCATGATGCTACCAAACCGGTATTCGAGAAGCTCTACAAGGAGGTTGCCAGTGGTAATGAGGCACAGCGCTCCATCGACAGCAACTCACAGAGCGACTATCGCGTGAAGCTGGAAGAAGAATTGAAAGCTCTTCGTGAGAGCGAAATGTGGCAGACCGGCGCCGTGGTGCGTAAGCTGCGGCCGGAGAACAACTGAGCCGAACCTATTCCATCTTAAAAAAAAGAGACGAAGATTTAACGCTTCGTCTCTTTTTTTGTAGCCGGAACTGGAACCTGTTAAAAAATTGATTGTCCCTTACTCCTCTTTTGTGAGGTCAATCTTCTCATCGTCGCGGCCGCGGTCGAAGAACATCTTCTTCAGCGGGTTCTTCCGCGCCTCGTCGTAGAACTGACGGTTGCGATAGATGTCGATGGCCATGTAGATAGCCTGGCGGAACGACTCCTCCGAGGCCTGGTTCTTGCCGGCAATGTCGTACGCGGTGCCATGATCGGGCGAAGTACGCACGATGGGTAGCCCTGCGGTGAAGTTCACGCCCCCGTCCATGGCGAGTGTCTTGAAGGGTATCAGCCCCTGGTCGTGGTACATCGCCAGGATGGCGTCGAACTTTTTGAAGCGTCCCGAACCGAAGAAGCCGTCGGCAGGGTAGGGGCCGCCACAGAGAATCCACTGGTCCTGCGCCTCCTTCACCGCCGGGGCGATGATCTCCAGCTCCTCTTTACCCAGCAGCCCGTTCTCACCCGCGTGGGGGTTGAGGCCCAGCACGGCGATGCGGGGCAGCTCTATGAGGTAGTCGCGTTTCAGGGTGTGATCGAGCGCCTTCAGCTGCTCCAGGATCCCCTCCTTGGTGAGACGCCCGGGCACCTCCGAGAGGGGGAGGTGGGTGGTCACCAGTGCAACCTTCATCATCTCCGATGCCAGGATCATCATCGCCTTCTCACCCTTTTTGGCAAAGCGTTCTTCCAGGAACTCGGTATGTCCGGGGAAGCGGAACTGATCGTTCTGGATGGTATCCTTGTTGATGGGCAGGGTGACCAGCAGGTCTATCTTACCCTCCTCCAGGTCGCGTGTGGCCTGGTCGAGCGCGATGTAGGCCGACTCTCCCGCCTCGGCTGTTGCCGTGCCCAACTCGATGCGGATCTCCTCCTTCACGCAGTTCACCAGGTTCACCTTTCCCTCCTGAGCCTCTTCGGCACGGGAGATGATGTGGAAGTTGACCGCTTCGCCGTCGAACGCCTTGCGGTGCCATGATGCCGACCGGGAGGATCCGTAGATCACCGGCTGACAGAGTTCGAGCATCCGTGCGTCGGAGAAGGTCTTCAACAGGATCTCGTATCCAATACCATTGACATCACCATGGGTGATGCCCACTTTCAAACTATCTGACATGTAATTCTTTTTATCCTACGTGTAAAAAAATGATGCTACGAGACGATCTCCACACCCTCGTGCTGCGGAAGGCTGATGGTGTAGAAGGTAGCCTCCAGGTTGCGCATCAGGTTGCGCTTGTTGCTCTCCGGAGCATAGACATATGTCTCTACCACCACCACCATCCCGGTGTTGTCGTTCACGAACGCCTGCATCACGAAGGGGCCTCCCATCATGTCGGTGGTCATCTCCCAGAGGCCGCGCAGCTCGGCACGGAAGATGCCATCCACCTCAATGCGGCGGTAGTCGGGTGGGTAGATCGCGGCGGTGGTCATCTTGGAGTCGAAGGAGCCCTTGATGAACTCTCCCAGCGTGCGGTTGCGAATGGCGATCAGCGAGTCCTTCTCAAACACCGTCTCTGTGGTGTAGGGGAACTGGTAGATGACGACATCCTTGCGGCCCTGTGGCGCATTGTTGGTGGCCCAGTAGAAGTTGGGGTGCTCGGTCACGTTGGTCAGTCCCTTGGGAAGATGGATGTTGATGCCGAACATCTGTTGTGCACGCGAGAGCGGCTCGGAGATCTGCTGTTTCAGAAACTTGCCGTTGCGTTCCAGCTCCTTGGTGACGAAATAGTCGATGATGCTCTGGCTGTTCTCGGTGACGAAGGCGGCGAAGGCGGCGGTGTCAGGCGACTGGATTGTCATGATCACCTGGCCGGTGGCATACTTGTCGATGTCGGCCGTGAACTTGGAGCTGCTGTAGATGTTGGAGATGTCGGGGGTGATCACGTTGCGCGCCATGCGAATGGTGCGGGTGAAGTTCTCCGGAGCAATCTGAATGATGTTGAAGTTGGCTTCCGGTTGCGGCAGTCCCTTCGCGTTGCTGTTGAGCACGTCGAAGAGCGCGCTGCCGGCCTCCCCTTCCCACAAGGTGTCATCCATCACCACCAGCACCTCGTTGGCCGATCCGGATGCGTTCATGAAACTGCCTGCCGTGTCACACGATGACAGGAGCAGGGATGTGATGAAACTGAGGGCAATAACTACATGTTTCATAAGTTTTCTATTTTTAGGAGTCGTGCGGTGGCACATTCATCAAGCAAATATACAATTATTTGCGTGGAAATGAAATGTTGGCATCAGCTTTTTCCGATTTTAGCGGTGGAGAGCATGCCGCAGGCGGCGAAGATGTCCTCACCCCTGGATGCACGGATGGTGCTGATGAACCCCTTGGCGGTGAGGAAATCGCGGAACTTGATCATGTTCTGCTCGGTGGAGGGCTTCAGCTTGCTCATCGGGATCACGTGGAAGCGGATCAGGTTGATGCGGCAGTCGAGGCCGGCCAGCAGCTTTGTCAGCTCGCGCGCGTAGAGCAGTGTGTCGTTGACCCCGTCGAACATGATGTACTCAAACGAGAGTCGGCGCTGGTGGCTCCAGTCGTGCTCGCGCAGGAGGCTGATCACCGAGGCGGCTGGAGCCGTCCGCTCGATTGGCATGATGGCCTGTCGCTCTTCCGGGATCGGGTTGTGGAGGCTGACGGCCAGGTGGCACTTGCTCTCCTCGAGGAACCGTTTCAGGTTGGCGGTGAGGCCGATGGTGGAAAGGGTGATCCGCTTGGGGCTCCATGCCAGGCCATAGTCGGCCATCAGCAGCTCCGAAGCCTTCTTTACCTGTTTCCAGTTGTCGAGTGGCTCTCCCATGCCCATGAAGACCAGGTTGGTGATCTGCTCCGAGTCGGGTACCGAGTAGACCTGGTTGAGAATCTCCCCGGCGGTGAGGTTGTCGTGGAAGCCCTGCTTGCCGGTCATGCAGAAGTCGCAGTTCATGCGGCAGCCCACCTGTGAGGAGACGCAGATGGTGAGGCGGTCGTCCTCGGGGATGGTGACCGTCTCGATGAACTTGCCACCGGCAGTTTTGAACAACATCTTGCGGGTGCCGTCGACCGATGTCTTGATGTCGAGCGGCTCCGAGCGGCCCACATCGAACCTCTCGGTCAGCAGTTCCCTGTTTTTCAGGGATATGTTTGTCATCTCGTCAATGGTCTTCACCCGTTTCAGGTAAACCCAGTCGGCAATCTGTTTGGCGGTAAACTTGGGAAGATTCAGTTCCGTGACGCTTTCGGTGATTTCGGCGAGCGTCATGCCGAGCAGGGTCTGTTTTGGCTCCATTTGCTGTAATTGTAATTGATGGTGCAAAGATACGGAGTATTTGATAAAATGAAGCATCGTAATGTAAAAGAGTAAAATAGTTTCATTGCCGTCACAATCACAATGATTCTTTAAGGATTCGCGGGCAGGTACAACTCCTCTTTTCCGATTGATTTTGACCTAAACTGAGTCTGATATAACTCTGATCTGGGTCTAAGCTATTAGAACCATATTAGAACCATATTAGAACGAGATTAGAACGAGATTAGAACCTGTACCGAACAAGAAGTTGTTGAAAGAATATTCTATCAACTATACTCATTCAATATATGCCTCAAAG
>JAAZLV010000235.1 GCA_012799155.1 Bacteroidales bacterium
CCGGGACCGCTGCTCACGGCAATGGCGTCGAGGGTGATTCCCTCCTTGCGAACGTATTTCATGATCTCATCGACAAACACTCCCAGCAGGGTGGCGTGCGACTGTCCCCGGAAATCTTCGCGGGAGAGCAGCAGCTCCCCGTCGCGCGACAGGGCGCAGGAGCAGGCAGGCGTGGCCGTTTCAATGGAAAGAATGGTGCACATGCTTCAATATCAGTATAATAAAAACAATTTTCTTGACAGTCTCTTGCAACAACTGCGGTTTCGGTTATATCGTCCGTTAAAGGTGTAAAGGTACAAAAAACCGGGGAAGTCACTTTACGACTGAGGCAAAAAAAAAGAACTGCATCACACTGGATGCAGTTCTCTTCTAAAACTATGGGTGCTACTTAGTACCTGTTGCTTCTTTCACGATTTCCGTAACCACCGCGGTTGTTGTTGCGGGGACGGTCACCTTCGGTACGGGGACGAGCTACTGATACAGAGAGCGTACGTCCGTCGTATTCTGCATCATTCAGTTCTTCAATGGCATGCTGTCCTTCTTCGTCGTTGGACATTTCCACGAAACCGTAACCTTTTGAGCGACGGGTTTCACGATCGGTAATGATCTTAGCTGAGGATACTTCACCATACTCCTCAAACAGTTCTTTTAAATCGGCGTCAGTAATCTGATAACTTAAGCCAGCTACAAAAATGTTCATGTAAAATAATTAAAATAAAAATAAAAATAAATTTTGCGCAGAAGTCTTTAGATGAGAGAAGTTAGAAATGACTTTACATTGGTGTGAAGTGAATATTTAACGGCCCGCAAAAAAACCTTTTGCCCGACAAAGATAGGTATAAATTATTTGTGACAAAATATTTTACGGGAAAATCGCAAAAAAAAGAGAAAAAAAAGGGAATTGTCTCCAATTCCCCTAATTTTCACCCTATTTGAGTCAAAATCAACAAGCTTTCTCAGCTGTAAGTTGCTATTCTCAGGATTCCGATACGAGGTTCGAGGTTTGACGTGATTGATGAATGAATCAGATAGAAATAGACTGGTATTCCTTCACGACCCCCTCATGATCCCCTCATAAAAGTATGAGGGGATCATGAGGGGATAGCGAAGAAGATCCAACTGAATCCTTACCCAATAGTCAATTAACCCCGCTTCTTTTGAGCAGTGCCTCTACTGTAGGCTCCTGACCGCGGAAACGCTTGTAGAGTTCCATCGGTTCTTCGGTGTTGCCCCGTTCCAGGATGTTGCGGCGGAACGAGTCGGCTGTCGCCTTGTCGAAGATGCCGTTCTGCTTGAAGAGCGAGAAGGCATCGGCATCCATCACCTCAGCCCACTTGTAGCTATAGTAGCCGGCGGCATATCCTCCGGAGAAGATGTGGCCGAAAGAGGTCGACATACAGGCTTCCGAAACCACCGGCAGCAGCTGTACGCGTGCCATCGCCTCCTGTTCGAAACCAGGCACGTCACCGGTAAAGGGCTCTGTGAGCGAGTGCCATGCCATGTCGAGGTATCCGAAGGAGAGCTGGCGCAATGTGAGGTAGCCCGTGTTGTAGTTGGAGGCATCAATGATCTTCTGCAGGAGTGCGTCGGGCATCTTCTCACCGGTCTCATGATGGAATGCGAAGCGGTCGAGGTACTCCTTTTCTGTGAGCCAGTTCTCCATGATCTGTGAGGGCAGCTCCACGAAGTCGCGGTAGACGCTTGTACCGGAGAGGCTTTCATAGGTGCTGCGTGCCAGC
>JAAZLV010000032.1 GCA_012799155.1 Bacteroidales bacterium
TGAGGAAGGCGCCCCGTGGTCCCCCTTCGATATAGCCGGTGACACCCTGATAGACGTTGTTCACATATTGACCACCAAAGAGGGAGAGGCCCGTCATTGAGTAGTCGGCAGCCGTCTTCACCACCTCGGCTGTTTGCAGTCCCACGTTGGCCCATTCGGCCCGGTTCAGTTGTTTCTCGCCGGCGACTGTTTCCTCTTCCATCATGGTGCGGTAGTAACCACGTGCCACATCACTGGCTTCCTCTACGATCGATTGCACTTTTGCCTCATCCATATCGCTTACCATCTCGCCACGGTAACGGGTGTTGATGATGTTACGCACCTGCTCCGCCTCTTTCTCCGGTAGCTTGTCGGCCATGTCATATGCCTTCCGGATGCTGCGGCTCATGTTCTCCAGCCTCCGCTGATTGTCGGCGATGTTCTGGATAAAGCTGGTACGGGCATACTCATCCCAGGGAGAGCGGTTGTGCACGATCTCACCTGTCTCGATGGTGGCGATACGGTCTTTCTCCGCCTGCATGTCGGCTTGTGCTCCCAGAATACGCAGCTGCAGGGCATCACGTCGCTGCGGGTCTTTCTCCCGTGACAGCTCCTCCCGATCCTTGACCATGTTCTTCTCAATCACAGCCAGGTTGTTGCGGTGGAACTGGATGGTTTCAAGGTCGAGTTGTTTCCTTTCTGCAGCTGTTTTGTCATCTTCCGGATGGAGGCCTTGTACAGCCGGCTCAGTAGCGGCGGTTTCCACATCCTGTCGTGCGGTAGTTGTTTCGGGTTGCGGGGCAGCTCCCATCATCTCCGCATTGAAAGCTATTAGCAGCTCATTGGGGGGGGTCCCAAAGCTTTTATCCCAGTAGTCACTTATATGCTCATAATCCTCCCACCGTCCCTCCTCGCTCCATTTGGCAGCCGTGCGATAGAATGCCGATGATAGCCTCATCAAATCTATATACTTGAGGAGAATACTTACCTGAGTATCATGCCATCTGATTTTACTTTCATTCTGTATCACTTCATTGTAATATTGTTCGGTGATCTCTTGAATCAGGGGAACCTCCGGGTAATCAAACTTGCGCCACAGGTGATCGATCTTACCATTTTTATATACGATGGTGTCGGTTCGGGTCCGGATATTGTGATCGACTTTGATTGGAGCGACAAAGGTATATTGTATGAAAGTCTCTCTTTTATCATCCAATAAGGGATATCCGGGGTCGGGGAAGAGAGAGATGCAATACAGATTTGAACCAATCCGGTAGATGTAATCATACTTGGGCATATATACATCGCCAATTCCCTCACTATGAAAGTCGTACCTCATTCCAATCCAGAAACCTTCGGGGCTGAACACTTCCTGTTTCTGAATAGACTGCAGGTATACCTTCTCCATCTTGTATCGTTTCTGTCGTTCAGCCATCAGAGAAAGGCCGTCGGGTGGATTACCCAGTTCGTTCAGTTCCTTGACAATCTGTTCCAGCCGTTTTTGGCGTGATACCAGCAGTGTCCTGTAGCGTGAAGCCAGGTCGCGATAGGCGAGCACCCCTTGCGGGTCGCCGAACTCTGCCGCGTAGCCGGCATTCATTACCGCTTCCTCAAGCAGCTGAGCGGTCTGGGTGACAGCGCTGCGGTAGACCAGGAACTCACCCAGGAGGGGATTGAACTTGTTCAGGTAATCGACTGCCTCGCTGAAGGGTGTCTGCCGAAGCGGTGCCCAGTATTTGAGGAAGTCCTCCTCCTCTTCTTGAGTCATGGGCCCGTAGACCAGCCTCATGCCCTCCATCGCAGCAGCAACCGCACCATCCCATTGTGCTTGGGTGATCTTGTGGATATCCAGGAACGGGATTGGTTTCGCCGGAGGGATGGTCTCACCTTCCACCTCCAGTGCAGCCAGGGCCTCACTACCTGTAACGCTGCCTCGTTTACTGGTCGTTTTTGCAGCAAGCAAAGACTTTGGTTTCTCCTTCTCCTTGCCGACAATCCACAAGCCGGCGAGGAACTCGATGGCCTCTTCACGCAACTCCTTCTTCTTCTCTATCTTGTCGAAAACATAGACCTGGTACATCTTTTTATCCACCACCGGGGTGAGGATGAAGCCGCGGTGGTCGAAGGCGGGTGCCACATATGAGAGCATCCAACAATTCTCCTGCCCCAGTGTGTAGTAGCTGCTGGGCTGCTCCACATGGTCGACGGGATTATTATTGTCTTTCTGGATCTCCGTGAGCGATTCGTGATAGGCCTTGAGGAAGAATTTTCCGGGTACCAGCGTCGATTTCAATCGGATGCGTACCACATACTCACGCCTTCCACCCGGCTCATAAGTGAAGGTGAGAAAATCCTTATTGGTACCCTCCTCGCTGAAAGCCCAGTCGGGTGGTAAATGATATACAAATTTGTCGTAGGTGTAGCTTTCGTTGATCGGTGATTCGTTTACTTGTGCAAACAGGGTGGTGCACCCGGCGATTACCAGGATGAGAAGTGGCAAAAGGTGAATCTTTTTCATGGCGTTTGTCATTGTGTTGTCAATAAAAGCGTCACACGCTTTTTTGCTTCTGCAATAATAACAATTAATCCATAATCAACAAAGTAATTCTCCTTTAAACTTCTCTTTATTAGTACAAGGAAAAGTTGATTTCAGTCTTTTTTGTTGTTTCAATCAATGAATCTGGCGGCTGAGGTAGATATGAAAAAAAACAGCATGCTGCAGAGCAGGCATGCTGTTGATAATTTACTGGAACTGTTTCCTGAAATTTACTTCTCCGACAGGTACTCGGCAATACCCTCCTGGGTGGCTGAGAGTGCCTTGTCGCCCTTGTGCCAGTCGGCCGGGCATACCTCGCCATACTCTTCGGTGAACTGCAGCGCGTCGATCACACGAAGCACTTCGTCCACGCTTCTGCCCAGCGGCATGTCGTTTACCACCTGGTGGCGCACGATCCCTCCCTTGTCGATCAGGAAGAGGCCGCGGTAGGCCTCAGCTGATCCCTTGAACTCAGGATTGCCGTTCTCATCTGTGACGAACTTGCCGGCAAGCACATCATAGGCCATCGAGATGGTAAGTGAGGGGTCGGCCACGATGGGGTAGGTGACACCCTGGATGCCGCCATCGTTCTTCGGTGTGTTGAGCCACTTCCAGTGGGAGACGGCTGAGTCGGTGGAGGCTGCCACCACCACAGTGTTGCGCTCTTCGAACGCTTTCATTTTCTGTTGGAAGGCAATCAACTCTGTGGGGCAGACGAATGTGAAGTCGGCCGGGTAAAAGAAGAAGACCACATACTTGTTATTGATATAATCCTCCAGGGAGAAGTTTTCTACTATTTCAGAACCGTTGATCACGGCCTGAGCCCGGAATGCCGGGGCTTTTTTTCCTACTAATACTGACATATTCTTAATCTGTTAAACGTTTCTAACCGGTGCAAAGGTACGGCTTTTGACGGTCACGACGAAGCAATGGCGGGTTGTATGAATGATTGAAAGATTTTATAAGTGTTGTGACCAAACCCTGAATCATTGCAAGGAGACAAATAGTGGAAAATTAACAGACTCTTCACGCTATGTTCGCAAAATAATGAGTACTTTTGCATGCAATAAAAAACTAAAGGGTTACACTTATGTCATTTATTGCAGATAGAATCGCCTTCGAAGGTCTCACATTTGACGATCTTCTCCTGGTTCCCGCCTTCTCCCAGGTATTGCCCCGCAACGTGGATCTCACCACCCGTTTTTCCCGCAACATCACGCTCAACATCCCCATGGTCTCTGCGGCCATGGATACTGTCACCGAGATCACGATGGCCATCGCCATCGCACGCGAGGGCGGAATCGGCGTGATCCACAAGAACATGCCCATTGAGGAGCAGGCACGTCAGGTGCGTGCCGTGAAACGTGCCGAGAACGGCATGATCCTCAATCCCATCAGCATCACCCCCGACAAGTCGGTGTCGGAAGCGCTCGCCATGATGGCGGAATACAAGATCGGGGGCATCCCGGTGGTGACCGACGGCAACAAGCTGGTAGGCATCGTTACCAACCGCGACCTTCGTTTTGAGAAGTCGATGAACAAGCGGATCGAAGAGGTGATGACAAGTGAGAATCTCATCACCACACGTCAGTCGGCCAACCTGGAGGATGCCGCCGAGATCCTTCAGCAGTACAAGATCGAGAAGCTGCCGGTGGTGGATGGTGATAACCGCTTGGTAGGATTAATCACTTACAAGGATATCACCAAGGCGAAGGACAAACCCTTTGCATGCAAGGATGAGCAGGGTCGCCTGCGTGTGGCTGCCGGCATTGGTGTCACCGCCGACTCACTCGAGAGAGCCACAGCCCTGGTGGAAGCCGGTGTGGATGCCATCGTGATTGATACTGCCCATGGCCATTCGAAAGGGGTGGCTGAGATGCTGAAGCTGATCAAGCAGACATTCCCGCAGATCGATGTGGTGGTGGGCAATATCGCCACGGCAGAGGCGGCCCGCTTCCTGGCAGATGCAGGTGCCGATGCGGTGAAGGTGGGCATTGGACCGGGATCGATCTGTACCACCCGCGTCATCGCAGGTGTGGGAGTTCCCCAGATCACTGCCATCTACGAGGTGGCAAAGGCGCTCGAGGGGACCGGTGTACCGCTTATCGCCGACGGAGGCCTTCGCTACTCGGGCGACATCGTCAAGGCACTGGCCGCCGGAGGTACTTCGGTGATGATGGGGTCGCTACTGGCCGGCACCGAGGAGTCGCCGGGTGAGACCATCATCTTCAACGGCCGCAAGTTCAAGTCCTACCGTGGCATGGGCTCCCTCTCGGCCATGCAGAAAGGGTCGAAAGACCGCTACTTCCAGGATGTGGAAGATGACATCAAGAAGCTGGTGCCGGAAGGAATTGAGGCGCGCGTGCCGTTCAAGGGGACCCTGCAGGAGGTTGTCTACCAGATGGTGGGCGGCCTGCGTGCCGGGATGGGTTACTGTGGTGCGGAGAACATCGAACAGCTGCACCAGGCCAAGTTTACCCGCATCACCTCTGCCGGATACACGGAGAGTCACCCCCATGGTGTGATGATCACCCGTGAGGCACCCAACTACAGCAAGGGTACAGAATAAAACAGAATTAGCTGTACAGCTACATGTATTGATAGGGAAGGGGACTGTTATTCAGTCCCTTTTTTCATGGGAACAAAGATATAATCTCCATGTGTGGATGTACTGTAACGAGTCTCATTCACCCGCTTCACAACTGTCATCTGCTGTCGGTCCCGTCCTCCAAGGGGCAACACCATCCGCCCCCCAACGCGGAGCTGCTCCTTCAGCTTTGGCGGAATCACCTCAGGTGCCGCGGTGATCAGGATCTTGTTGAAGGGAGCCTCACCGAGCAGACCTTCGTAACCGTCACCGTGGTACAACTTCGGGAAGTAGCCCAGCCGATTGAGCGTCTCCTTTGCTGTCTGATAGAGCTCCTCATACCTTTCAATGCTGTAGACCTCCACTCCCATCTCGCAGAGCACCGCTGCCTGGTAACCGCTCCCGGTGCCGATCTCCAGTACCCTGTCGCCAGGCTCCAGCTCCAATAGCTCGGTCTGCCTGGCCACGGTGTAAGGCTGTGAGATTGTCTGCCCCTCTCCGATGGGCAGTGGCCGGTCGAGATAGGCCATCTCTGCCAATTCCTCACCTACAAACGCCTCACGGGGTATGCGGGCAATGGCTGCGAGCACCGCTTTGTCCCGTATCCCCTTGTCCCTCAGCTCGCGGGCCAGCTTCTCTGCTTTTTCCAGGTTGTATGTGGGTGATTGGGTCATAGGGAACTTGCTGTTTTCGGGTTCTGTCTTCTCCACTTGTGCTCTGTTTGTAACGGGAAGGCTGCAGATGAGAGCCAGCATCCACAGCATCGCTCTTCTACTTCTCATTGTTCAGATTCATTGGTTTGTAGTCACAAACATAACACAAAAAGAGAAATATTATCCAGATATATAGTTAAATATCAATTCCCTTATCCATCGCTTGTGATGATTCTGATTTCCCTCCTATTTCAGACGTAACTGACTCTAATCTCATTCGAATCTATTAGAGCGAGATTAGAACGATATTAGAGCGATATTAGAACGAGATTAGAACCTGTTCCGAAGAAGATGGCTATAATCTCTTCGGATGCAATTGGTGTAATTGGGATGAAACATGCGAAAAAATTCGGTAGAAAGGGAGAGAAAAGCTACTTTTATCTTTTATTTATGGTTCATATCAACGACAGAACTGATGAGTCAAGTAACAGGACATGAAACATGGGGCGTGGTCTACAATTCGGTGGGGTCGCTCCGCGCGGAACCGACGCACGCTGCCGAGATGGTCACCCAGGTACTACTCGGCATGCCGGTGAAGATTTACGAGCAGAAAGGGGAGTGGTGCATGATTGAGACACCTGATGGGTATGTGGGCTGGATCAGCGGATCAGTGCAGCCGATGACCGACAGGCAGAGAAGGAATTACCTGCAACAGCCGAAGGTGATCATCTCAACCTTGTGCGCGCGTTCCTATTCGCTGCCGTATCAGATATCCCAGCCCGTTTCCGACCTGGTAGCCGGCAACATGCTGGAGCTTATCACGGATGACGGAGCATATTATAGGGTGCGCTATCCCGACGGCCGTAAGGCTTACGTGATGAAATCGGATGCGAAGGAGCTGCCCGACTGGCTGAGAGAGATCAGGCCCACCGGTGAAAGCATCGTAGAGAGTGCCAAGAAACTACTCGGTATACCCTATCTCTGGGGTGGCACCTCGGTGAAAGGTCTCGACTGCAGCGGTTTCACGAAGCA
>JAAZLV010000236.1 GCA_012799155.1 Bacteroidales bacterium
CCCCGAAACAGGAGTAACGGCTCTCCGGACTGATGATTCCTTCCTGGAGGAAGACAAGTCCCTGGGCAGGCTTGAAGGTGGAACCCGGAGGGTAGGTACCGGCGATAGCCCTGTTGATCAGAGGCTTGTAGGGATTGTTTTCCAGCGACAGATAATTGATGCCAAAGTCCTTTCCGGTGAGCATTGCAGGATCATAGGTGGGCGCAGAAATCATGCAAAGGATCTCACCTGTTTTCGGTTCAATCATCACGATACTACCCACCTTGTTGTGCATCAACAGCTCACCATAGGCTTGTAGATCAACATCGATGCTTAACGTGAGGTCGCTTCCCGACACCGGCGCTTTATCGTTCCGCCCCTCCTCGTAGCGTCCCTGAACGCGGCCATGGGCATCGCGCAGCAATACCTCCACTCCCTTCACTCCACGCAAATCCTCTTCGTGTGAAAGCTCAATACCGGATTTACCCACATAGTCACCCCTCACATAGTAGGGATCGGCAGCCATCTTATTCTTGTCCACTTCGGCAACATATCCCAGTATCAGTCCCATGCCAGTATAGTTGTACTGTCTCTCGGTACGGCTCTGGATATAGATTCCCGGAAACTTATAGAGTTTCTCCTGCAACAACCCATACTCTCTCTCATTCAACTGTGAGAGAAACAGTTGAGGGGTGTAGGATGAATAACCGGGATTCCTGCGACGGTCTCTCATATCGGCATCGAGTTGTTTGAACTGCTCAATGTCTATGTTGAGTGTACGACAAAAGTCAAGGGTGTCAAACTGCTCCAACTCACGAACTACCATCAGCACATCATATGTTGGACGATTGTACACAAGCAGGTTCCCATCACGATCGTAGATAGCACCCCGGGCTGGGTAGAGTGTTCTTCGCAGAAAAGCATTGCTTTCGGCATACTCTCGATACTCGGGACTTAAGAGCTGCAGGTGAAAGAGCTGTACTAGATAAATCAGCGCAATGATCACTGCACCAACAGCAATCACCTTTCTTCTGTTGGCATATGTGTTACGACTGTTCACTGTTTTTTCTCCTATAGATTAACTTATCGATGGCAATGATGAGAAGGATGGAACTGACACCGGATATGATGATCCGCAGGAGTGTGTTGATCAGGTTGAACAGCGTGAATGATTCAATGAAAAACAACAAGGTCACATGGATGAAAATCGTAAAGATTGTAAACCGCACAAATGGAGCAGGTGCATTGTTCATCCCCGGAACGAACCCTTCAAACTCATCCTTCTCAAAAAAAAGTCCCATCAACGATTTACGGAACATTGCCACCAAAGTGATGGCAGCAGCGTTCATGCCGGGAGTATTGAGAAAGATATCAATGATCAGCCCCATGAGAAAAGCAGAGATGATTACAAAAAAGAGATTCCTACCCACAGGTAATTTCAGCAGGAAATAACCGTATAACACGGGAGTGGCCAGACCGAAGAGGCTGATCCGGCTCAACAGCAAAACCTGTAGGAGGATCAACAGCAGAAACAACAACAATTCACGTAAATAACTGATCTTCATCGCTCCATTATTTCTTCGAGAACCTTCTGCTCTTCATAATACCTGTCGTCGATTACCAACACATCCTGCAACGTGTAAAAATCAGTTGCCAACTCCAGATTGACTGTGATAAAATTGTCATCAGCCGATTTACCCAAATCACTTACATATCCGATGATCAGGTTTTTGGGAAAGATGCGTGAGTAACTGGTGATTACTGTATCACCTATACTGTAATCTTCATAACGCGGGAGCTCCTTAACCTCTGCTTCACGTATGTTACTGCCATTCCAGGTGAGGGAGCCGTTGTTTTTGGAATGCTTGAGACGGGCACTCAACCTGAACTTGGGATTGATGACCGGAATCACCACTGCAAAATTGTCGGAGACGTTGGAAACAACTCCTACTACACCCCAGTGGGAGATCACCCCCATATCGGGTTTAATCCCCTGTTTGCTCCCCTTGTTAAGGGTGATGAAATTGTTTACACCCGAGAAACTGAGGTTGACCACCTCGGCAGGAATAAAGGTGAATTGTGGCAGCATGTTGGTGGAGTCAACCACGAATGCCTTTGCCGAAAGAGAATCATTACCCGGGAACGTATCTGCTTTTACTCTCCATTTCTGCAATTCTTCTTCAAGGAGTGCATTTCGCTCCATCAATTCCCGGTTGTTTTTCTTCAACAGGAAAAAAGAGGATACATTGCCCGAAGCTGTGTAGAGCCACCCTGATATGCGATTCGCAGAAGAGAGATAAACGCTTTTCTGATAAGAGTTATGCGCAAACAAAAGGTAAAAACTGAATGCAACCAGTAGAATTGCAACCAGCCAATGACTATTCCTTATAATGAAATTGAACAGATTACGCATACAATCCTACTTCAGATGAACCCTTATGTCAAAGCAGACGGTATGATCATTATCGCATCAGGAAGGAAAATTTATCAATGTTCCTCAGTGCGATGCTTGTTCCCTTGGCTACCATATGGAGCGGATCATCTACCACACGAAAGGGGATACCAATCTTTTCGGTGAGACGTTTGTCGAGACCTCTAAGCAAGGCTCCGCCACCGGTCAGGTAGATACCGTTGCGCACGATGTCGGCATATAGCTCAGGAGGAGTCTGTTCAAGGGCACTCAGCACTGCTGAATCGACCTTCGACACCGATTTCTCAATGCAATGCGCTATCTCCTGGTAAGAGACGGGCACATCCATGGGCAGTGAGGTCATACGATTGGGACCATGTACAACGAAGTCCTCGGGGGGATTTTCCAGCTCAGTAAGCACAGACCCTACGTTGATCTTGATCTGCTCAGCGGTACGATCACCCACCTTGATGTTATGCTGACGACCCATGTAATCCTGGATATCCTCAGTGAAGTCATCACCGGCTATCTTGATCGACTTGTTGGAGACGATGCCACCCAGCGAGATCACGGCGATCTCGGTAGTGCCTCCGCCTATGTCAACTATCATGTTACCTTCGGGAGCCTCCACATCGAGGCCAATACCCAGTGCAGCCGCCATCGGTTCAAAGATCATGTATACATCACGTCCGCCGGCATGCTCTGCCGAGTCGCGCACAGCGCGAATCTCCACTTCGGTACTGCCGGAAGGGATACAGATGACCACACGCAGGGATGGAGAGAAAAGCCCCCCCTTGTTCTTATTGGCCATCTTAATCATCCCCCGAATCATCTGCTCTGCCGCGTTGAAGTCGGCGATCACGCCATCTCTCAGGGGCCTCACTGTACGAATATTTTCGTGGGTCTTGCCATGCATCTGCCTGGCTTTCTCCCCCAATGCGATCATCTTGTCGGTTTTGCGATCGAGTGCCACAATGGATGGTTCATCCAGGAGAATCTTTCCAGCATTGTTCACAATCACGGAATTGGCGGTACCGAGGTCCATGGCCAGCTCCTGTGTAAATGAAAATAAACCCATAATAGTTGTAGTTATCAGCTTTCAGCTATCAGCTATCAGCTTTCTGTTAATGTTTAAAATGTCTTACACCTGTGGTCACCATCGACACACCGTTTTGGTTGCAATAGTCGACCGAATCAGCATCGCGGATAGATCCCCCCGGCTGTATCACGGCAGTGATCCCGGCCTCGTGGGCGATCTCCACACAATCGGCAAACGGGAAGAAGGCATCACTGGCCATCACCGCTCCTTGGAGATCGAACTTGAAGTTCCCGGCTTTCTCGATGGCTTGGTTGAGTGCATCCACTCTCGATGTTTGTCCCGTACCACTGGCGATGAGTTGTTTGTTTTTTGCCAGGACAATGGCGTTGGACTTGGTATGCTTCACCAGTATGTTGGCAAAGAGCAGGTCTTCAGTCTCGGATGCAGTAGGAGCCTTGTCGGTCACCACCTGAAGATCGGTAGCATGTTGAATACTCACATTTCTATCCTGTACCAGCATACCGTTCAGCACCGAGCGGTATTGCATGGGCTGCAATGCTTTACCAGCCGATTTTAGCACCAAAATTATACGATTTTTCTTTTGAGACAAAATATCAAGTGCCTCTTTATCGTACGACGGAGCAATGATCACCTCGAAGAAGATGCTGTTGATGGCTTCGGCGGCTGCCTTATCCACGGTTCTGTTTGTCACGACGATTCCCCCGAACGCGGAAACAGGATCGGCTGCCAGCGCTGCCTCCCACGCTTCTTTGACTGTAGGTCGGCAAGCCATGCCACAAGCGTTGTTGTGTTTGAGAATGGCGAGTGCCGTCTCATCAAAGTCGGCAATCAATGAGATGGCTGCATCGATATCGAGAAGGTTGTTGTAAGAGATCTCCTTGCCGTGAATCTGATCAAAGATCTTGTTGAAGTCACCGTAAAAAATCCCTTTCTGATGTGGATTTTCACCATAACGAAGTTGCTTCCCCTCATCATGCGATACCCTAAGGGCACTGTTGGCATTCTCATCAAAATAGCGGAAGATGGCTGAGTCATATCCGGAAGAGACCTTGAAAGCCTCTTTGGCAAACCAACGTCGATCTTCTTCATCGGTCTCGCCCTGTTTCTCCTTGAGGAGGTCATACAAAGGCTTATATTGTTCACGGGATGAAACGATCAGCACATTCTTATGATTCTTGGCTGCCCCTCGTATCAAGGAGATGCCACCAATGTCGATCTTCTCTATGATCTCCTCCTCGCTGCCCCCGGCAGCTACTGTCTGCTCGAAAGGATAGAGATCCACGATGACAAGATCGATGGAGGGAATATCGTAAGCTTTTACTTGCTTCTTATCAGCTTCGTTCTCGCGTCGGTAAAGAATACCGCCGAAGATCTTGGGATGCAGCGTCTTGACACGCCCACCCAGGATAGAAGGATAACCACTCACCTCTTCCACCCCTTCACATTCATATCCCAACGACTCAATAAATTCACGGGTTCCACCCGTTGAGATAAATTTTATCCGAAGATTGTTTAGCTCCTGAAGGATCTCCTCCAAACCGTCTTTATGATATACGGATATGAGGGCTGTTTGTATTTTCTGCGACATCAACTCTCTTTTTGACACGTTAGTTGCTAAAGGAGTACAAAGATATAAAATCTATTGATCTTTTCCGTTCAATGTCCCTATTGTTTTTTACAATAAAAGGAATGTCACCGCTGGTAACATTCCTTAAATATGCCTTTCGGAAAACAGTATTTACTTTATTTCACTTCCCAGCCCAACGCACTGGCTCCGAGCACGGCAGCATCACTCTCCTTCAGATCGGAGAACATCAGCTTCACCTTGTTCTTGAAGATGGCAAGCAGGTTCTTTTCCATGCTTTCCCGTATGGGGTTCATGATCAGATCACCTGCTTTGGAGAGACCACCGAAGAGGATAATAGCCTCGGGACTGGAGAAAGCAACGAAATCAGCAAACGCTTCACCGAGCATCTCACCCGTAAAACGGAAAATTTCTTTCGCCATCTCATCACCCGCCATCGCCGCATCGAACACATCCTTTGATGTGATGTCATCCATGGGAATATTGCGCAATCTCGTCTGGGCATCGGGTTTCAACTCAAGATACTCGCGCGCTGTGCGGGCCACACCGGTAGCAGAGGTATAAGCCTCAAGACAACCTGTTCTGCCACAACCGCAGAGACGTCCGTTGTGACGGCGCATGATCACATGACCCAGTTCACCGGCAAAGCCATCGTGACCGTAGACCAACTGCCCGTTGACCACGATACCGCTGCCCACCCCTGTACCCAGGGTGATCACAATGAAATCCTTCATGCCCCGGGCAGCTCCGTAAGTCATCTCACCGATGGCTGCCGCATTGGCATCGTTGGTAAGGGCTACCGGGATACCCACACTCTCTTCAAGCATCTGGGCGAATGGAATGACTCCTTTCCAGTTCAGGTTGGGTGCAAACTCAATGCTCCCGGTGAAATAGTTGCCATTGGGTGTGCCGGCACCGATCCCCTTAATCTGATCTTTTGTAGTGGTCTGACTGATCAGGTCGTTGATCAACGTGGTCAGTTCATCCAAATAGTCCTCCACCTCCGCATGTTTGGCTGTTTTGATGCTGCCGCTGTTCAATATCTGACCTCTTTTATCCACAATGCCGACAACAGTGTTGGTACCGCCGACATCAATGCCTATTACATAGGGTTTCTCCATGATTTGTTTGAATTTAAATGTGAGTCTTTGATGAATGATAGTTTTATAACACACAAATATAGCGTTTTTTCGCAAAGGGGCTTTCTCTCTTTGTGAATAATTTAAATTCAAGTTTGGCAAATAATAATTCGGTATAATTAATCGCGTAATAAAACGGCATGTAAGTTTCTGTAATTTATATATTATTGACAGACATCGGTTGGAATCCCTTCATTATCCCCTCATACTTTCATGAGGGGATAATGAGGGGATCATGAAGATATAGAGTAGGAATTCCATCCAATGACAGGAGATTGACAATCATGCAACCGATTCATGCTCAAATGGGGAAAAGTAAAAACCCAAACCTTTGTCAATATAATAAATTTCCCTACATTTGCACCTTTGTATTTCCATTTATCGGTATAATACCTGAAACAACAACAAAATAGAAGAACAACACCTCAATTATAACACAAACAGACAACAGTTACCGAACCAAACATGAACGAAATTAAATTTTATCAGGGTGAGAACATCCCCCTGGAGCTACACAAGGTAAGGGTGGTGCAGAAGCTACACCTGGTGCCAATCGAGAGAAGACTGGAAGCACTGCAAGAGGGAGGCTACAATACCTTCCGACTGAATACGAAGGATGTGTTCCTCGACATGCTCACCGACAGCGGCACCAACGCCATGAGCGACAACCAGCTGGCGGCGATGATGCAGGCGGATGATGCCTACGCCGGATCTCAGAGCTTTTTCCGCCTCCAGAAAGCGGTGGAGGATGTGCTAGGCAAGAAGCACTACCTACCGGTACACCAGGGCAGGGCTGCAGAGAACATTCTGGCCAATGCCTACGTGCGCAAGGGCAACCTGGTGCCGATGAACTACCACTTCACCACCGCCATGGCACACATCACCCAGTATGGTGGCAAGATCGCCGAGCTGCTCTATGATGAGGCTTACGTGATCAACTCCTCCCACCCTTTCAAGGGCAACATGAACATCGAGAAGCTGGAGGAGATCATCAAGATACATGGTGCCAAGAACATCCCTTACATCAGAATGGAGGCGTCGACCAACCTGATTGGGGGTCAACCTTTCTCGGTACAGAACCTGCGCGACGTGCGGGCCATCGCCGACAAGTACAACATCCGGCTGGTGCTCGATGCCAGCCTGCTCGGTGAAAACGCCTTCCTGGTATTACAGCGCGAGGAGGAATTCAAAGAAAGCAACATGGGTGAGGTGATGC
>JAAZLV010000033.1 GCA_012799155.1 Bacteroidales bacterium
GGTATGATAAAAGTGTAGAAACCGAACAACAGGCTCTTGTTCTTATTCTCCATAAACTCACCTAGATCCAGTTCAAGTCCCACAATGAACATGATATAGAGGAGACCGATAGAAGAAAACATCTCCACACCGCCGTGGGCATTGTCGATCCAGTTAAGACCGTGGGGGCCAATCAGCACACCGGCAAGAATCAGTCCGATGATACTGGGCACGTTGATTCGTTTGAGCAGGATGGGTGCCAACAAAACAATCAACAAGAGGATGGCAAAGATCAGAACCGGATTGGTAAACGGCAATGCAAATTCATGCTGTAATTCGGAGAAAAAATCTGTCATTGGGGTTACTTTATGGTTTTCGAAATGGAACGGCTGAAACATAGCCCCCCTATCATGGACAAAAATAAACAAAAAAAATTGATTTATTTGCCCCTTTCATCCTTTTTAGGTGCCTGTAAAGTGATTATCTTTGTTGGTTATTAAACAGCGATATGAGCAATTCAAAAAATATTGAGATCATCGGTGCCCGGGTCAACAACCTCAAGAACATCGATGTATCCATCCCCCGCAACAGTGTCACAGTCATAACTGGTCTCTCAGGATCCGGAAAATCCTCACTTGCCTTTGACACCCTCTATGCAGAGGGACAACGCCGATACGTGGAGAGCCTATCGGCCTACGCCCGCCAGTTTCTGGGAAGAATGAACAAACCGGAATGTGACCAGATAAGGGGAATCCCTCCCGCCATAGCCATCGAGCAGAAGACTACCTCCCGAAATCCACGCTCTACGGTGGGCACCTCAACCGAGATTTACGAGTATCTGCGACTACTGTATGCACGCATCGGCAAGACTATCTCACCCGTTTCAGGAGAGGAGGTGAAACGCCACTACGTACAGGATGTCGTGGAGAAGATGAAAGAATACAGGCCCGGTACACGGATGGCGGTACTCTCTTCAATTCAGTTACGCAACGGCCGCAATCTGCAGGAACAGCTCGACATCCTGATGAAGGAGGGTTTCAGTCGCGTTGACGTGGGAGAGCAGTTCTATCGCATCGACGAGTTGATAGATCAACAACAGTTACCACCCTCAGAGGAGGTGTTGTTGGTGATCGACCGTCTCTCCTGTTCTCCCGACAAGGCAACCGTGAACCGCCTCTCCGACTCGGTACAAACCGCCTTTTTAGAAGGCAACGGTGAGTGCATCGTACGTTTTTGGGGAGAGGAAGGGATGGAGAGCTTCACCTTTTCCAATCGTTTCGAAGCAGATGGCATCACCTTCGAGGAGCCGACCGAGATGATGTTTAACTTCAACAGCCCCATGGGTGCCTGTCCCAAGTGTGAGGGATTCGGTAAAGTGATGGGCATCGACGAGAGCCTGGTAATCCCCGACAAGAGCCTATCCCTGCAGGAGGAATGTGTCCAGTGTTGGCGGGGTGAGAAGATGAGCGAGTGGCGGAGGGAGTTCGCACACAATGCCTACAAGGTAGATTTCCCCATTCATCGTGCTTATTACGACCTTACAGAGGAGGAGAAAGAGCTCCTCTGGAATGGACATCACGAACAGAACATCTATGGCATCAATGACTTCTTCGGAATGCTGGAGAAAAACCTCTACAAGATACAGTACCGAGTGATGCTGGCACGTTATCGCGGAAAGACCGTCTGTCCCCTTTGCAAAGGAGCTAGACTGAAGCCAGCAGCGCTCCATGTGAAAGTAGGTGGCAGATCGGTCTCGGAGCTGGTGATGATGCCTGTGACAGATTTAAAGGAGTTTTTCAGTAAACTCATCCTCAACAAAACCGACGCGGCAGTAGCCGAACGACTGCTGACAGAGATTAACAACCGACTGCAGTTTCTAATCAATGTGGGACTGGGGTACCTCACCCTCAACCGCCTCTCCAACACCCTCTCGGGGGGTGAGAGCCAGCGCATCAACCTGGCCTCCTCACTGGGTAGCAGCCTGGTGGGTTCGCTTTACATCCTCGATGAGCCCAGCATTGGCCTTCACTCACGCGATACAGGCCTGTTGATTGGGGTGCTGCGCGACCTTCAGCAATTGGGCAATACGGTGGTGGTGGTGGAACATGACGAGGAGATCATCCGCGCAGCCGATCACATCATTGATATCGGCCCAATGGCTGGACGACTGGGAGGAGAAGTGGTCTACCAGGGTGCTGTAGCAGACCTTAGAGAAAAGAGTGAGAGTTACACGGTGAAATACCTCACAGGTGAAGAGTTGATTGAATTACCTGACAGCCGACGGAAGTGGAACAACTACATCGAGGTGAAGGGGGCAAGGCATAACAATCTGAAGAATATTAGTGTGAAGTTTCCACTCAACGTAATGACTGTAGTAACCGGCGTAAGTGGTTCAGGCAAGTCATCACTGGTCAACGACGTGCTTTACAACGCTCTGCAACATCACTACAAGGGCACTGCACTCGAAAGGGCTGATTTCAACAGCATTGGTGGAGACCTGAACCTGATGAAGGGAGTGGAATATGTGGACCAGAACCCCATCGGGAAATCATCCCGTTCCAACCCAGTTACCTATCTCAAGGCATTCGACGAAATTCGAAAGCTCTATGCAACACAACCGTTGGCCAAGCAGCTCAACTTCTCACCAGCCTACTTCTCCTTTAATGTGGAAGGGGGTCGATGCGAGGAGTGTAAGGGGGAAGGTACCATCACCGTGGAGATGCAGTTTATGGCAGATATACGTCTTGAATGTGAGTCATGCCACGGTAAACGCTTCTCACCGGAAGTGCTTGAGATTGAGTACAGGGAGAAAAACATATATGATGTACTTGAGATGACGGTTAACCAGGCCATCGAATTTTTCAGCCAACAGAAAGGTGCCACTGAGAAAAAGATCATTAAGAAAATGCAACCGTTGCAGGATGTGGGGTTGGGATACCTTAAATTGGGACAATCCTCCTCCACACTGTCAGGAGGGGAGAACCAGAGGGTGAAACTTGCCTACTACCTGGGAGAGGAGAAGGCACAACCCACTCTCTTTATCTTCGACGAGCCCACCACGGGACTTCATTTTCATGACATTAAAACACTCCTTAAGGCATTCAACGCACTGATCGGGAGAGGTCACACCGTATTGATTATCGAGCATAATATGGAGGTAATCAAGTGTGCCGATCATGTCATAGACATCGGCCCCGAAGGGGGGAAAGCAGGTGGGCATATAGTCTGTGAGGGGACACCTGAGCAGGTAGCAGCATCGCCTACATCCCACACCGGTCGTTATCTGAGGGAGAAGTTGGGCTGAAGCATGATATCAGAAAATATTCCTCCCTATCCAGAAGGAGAGCACAAACAGAAGCACGACCAAAGCCGACCATTTCCCGAAGAAGATACGTGGCAGTTGGGGGTAATGCTGTCCACCCCCGAGCCACTCCAGCCAAACCCCTAACAGGATATAAGGCAGCGCCAGCACCATCAGTAGATTGTAATTAAGTGCACTCCCTAGGTCGAAGTGTAGAAGGCTATGTATTGCGCGCTGTGAGCCACAACCGGGACACTCCAGACCTGTAGCCATCCGGAAGGGGCAGAGCGGAAAAAAGGGATCGGTAGCTGGATCGAACGAATAAAAGAGGAAAAGCACTACCGGCAGTAACAGCAGCAGGAGAGTGACAATTCCTCTTTTTACAATCTTTTTCACCACAAATGGACAGACAATCAGAAGTTATACCCGCTGGCGTTATTTTCGATAATCTGCTCCATTGTATCAGGTAGCTGTCCTGTTGCAAGCAGGAGACCCCATATGATGATATAGAGCAACCCGGCACCAATTGCTAAAATGGTCCACATTTTAGCCTTCCCTGCCGCCCTTTCAGCTTCAGCATAACGACCGTTGAAGTAGTAAGAATCGACCTTCGCGGCATACACGATCCCCACGATCCCAAAGGGAATACAACATAGCACGGTGGCTATAATTGATTGCCAGAGCCAGTTGCTAGGCTTCAGGGGTGGAATCTCATCATGCACATCTGGAATAGTTGGGGGAACGGGTGGGAGCGATTGAGGGATTTCTCTCTCGTGATTATTCATTTGATCTTCCATATCAGTTTAAATTCATTTTTTTCAGTTAACTGTTCAACAATTCTCCAAGTCCTGCCATTGATCCGACAAAGACAAAAAGGAGAATTATTGTGATGATGATCAGCAACACCCAACCGATGGCGATCCACATGGCAATCCTAGTCCACTTACCGGCAGCACGTGACGCTTCGGCAGCAGCAGCATAATCGCCCCTATTGAAGAAGGACTCTACCTGTGCCGCATAAACGATGGCAATGATGCCTAGCAGACTAAAAAAACTGCTGCAAAACATAAATGGGAGTATGGTGACCAGGATCGACTCCACCATCCAGCTTCTGGGCATTTGTGGAGCGGCAGTTGCTGTGTTGTATCCGATTTGCTGAGCCTGACCGTACGATGGTACTTGTTCTCGTACGCCAAAGGCAGCATCACCGGTGAAAAGCCGTGCCAGCTCCTCAACCTCATCTGCCCGTTTCCACTGCTCCATGCCCTGTGTCCAGACCAGAGTCTCCTTCTTGATCTGTTCCTGTCCAAGTTCATCGGGTGAGAAAGTACCCTTCTGCTTCCCTTCAGTGTCAATGTAAAAATAACGGTTCATGGGATAATATTTATTATTGGTAATCTTCAGGATTAAGGGTAATGGTTCGGAGTGGTTGTTGTTGCTCGTTATTGTAGATATATTCCAACACCACACTGTTCTCACGGAAGATGGCAAGTTCGGCATTGGTAGCGAACATGGTCCTGATATTGTCGGTGAGTGTTTGCAATCGCTCCGAAAGTAGTGAATCGGGGTTGTCCGTGTTCAGAACAGTGTAACGGTAACAAAAGTGATTTTGGTCAGTCACACTGGCCTCTTCAAAGCGGGTATAGGAATCGAGCATCACTGGCGCCGACTCATTGAGTTCAGCTGCCATCTGTGAGAGCCTCTCGTGCAGTTGCCCATCCGCTTTTCTGTTACATTGGAAAAAGAAGGTTGCAAGTATGAGTAAGGTGAACAGAAGAATTGATTTCCTCATGCGTCATTGTTTTATTTTACAAAAATAAAAAAACTTTATCATTATATAACAGGATCAGGATTTTAATTTCGCATACCCACCGAATAGTAAACGATTGAATGTGTGCTCCAAATAACATTCACTCACAATGATGTCATCACTGAAAGCTTCTTGTAGAATGAAGTTGGCAGAATGTCTCTCGACATCCTGCCAATCATGTTAACCTTAAATCTAATACTATTATGAAAAAACCACGGGGCAAATATAAAAAAGAAATCAAAACCCTCCAAATTATTTCAATAAAAAAATAAATATATTTCTTTTCGATTAATTTGTAAGATACATCACAACAATTGCAATCATACCACCGGTAAACCCATCCCGGTAATTTTTCGGTAAAGGTCGAGCGCATAGACATCGGTCATTCCCGAAACAAAGTCGACCAATGACTGTAACCTGCCGTATAGCGTGTCAGCATCTGTTTCATATTGACCGGGAATCCTATTGAGCAAAAGCGTTGAATAGGCATGATCCGGTTTACGAATGGCATCGGTGAATACCTCTAGCAGGAAACCGATGATTCTGTATCCGGCCAACTCGATGTCAAGCACATCCTTTGAGCGATAGATATTTTGAACGGCAAATGTGGAACAGGCGTTGTAAGCAGTTGCGGTTGTCTGCGAGAGATGCCTGATGAGCGTACCATTAAAACTGCCGGAAAGGATCTCCTCTTCGTTTGCAAGGAAGACCGATGCGCACTCCTCGATAAGCAGTCCGATGACCGAGGTACGGAGATAGGCGATCTGCTCGTTCAGATCATTCACCATCGTAAGAATCTCTTCTCGACGTTTTCTGCGTTCCCCTTCAAAGAATCCCAGAAATAGTTCAATTGCCCTATCAGTAGTAATCAAATGCAATTTGTGGGCATCCTCAATATCCATCACCTGGTAGCATATATCATCAGCAGCTTCCACCAGATAAACCAGTGGATAACGGGCAAAGTGAAGCGGATTGTCTTTGAGACGCCTGATGCCAAGATCATCGGCAATGCGGCAGTAATCCTTCTCCTCGGAAGCAAAGAAACCAAACTTATTCTTCCCTGAACTCAGTTCTGAAGAGTAGGGGTACTTCACTATGGAAGCCAATGTGGCATAGGTCATGGCAAAACCACCCTTCCTTCGGCCCCGAAACTGGTGCATCAACAACCGGATAGCGTTGGCATTACCCTCAAAGGAGGTGAAATCGGACCAGCGACCTCCCTCTGACTCCACTTGCTCCCGAAGACAGGCTCCCTTTCCTTCGGAGAAGAAGGTGGAGATCGCCTTTTCACCCGAGTGCCCGAAAGGGGGATTGCCCAGATCGTGCGCCAGACATGCCGCTGAAACAATGGCTCCAATCTCTTCTAGATGTGCACCAGATGCAGGATAGCGTTCACGCAACTGTCGCGCTACGCTCTCACCCAGCGAGCGACCCACGCTGGCAACTTCCAGGCTATGAGTAAGTCTGTTGTGTACAAATACGCTCCCCGGAAGTGGGAAGACCTGTGTTTTGTTCTGTAGACGGCGGAAAGGTGAGGAAAAAATCAATCTGTCGTAGTCGCGCTGATATTCCGTTCGTTCGTGTGACCGTGTATCCTCGTATTGCTCCATTCCGAATCGCTTGGCCGATAACAGTTGTTCCCAGTTCATATTGCTCTGTTTCATCTTACGCAAAGATATGACATTCTTCTCAAACATAACCCTGTGATGTGAGTGCTTTTCCAAGAACAATGGTTCATCACATTATTATTATTTTGATAAGATTACATCAAAAAGAGAGGCAATTCCCGTAATTAAGCGTAAATTTGTGACAAATTTACTGAAAGGTTTATCAATGACTGACTTCATAAAACATGAATGCGGTATAGCCGTAATTCGTCTGCTCAAACCCCTCGATTATTACTACAAGAAATATGGTTCCTGGCAGTACGGGCTAGACAAGCTCTACCTGTTGATGGAAAAACAACACAACCGTGGCCAGGAAGGTGCCGGGATAGGTGCCGTGAAGCTGGAGGCTTCTCCCGGTAACGAGTTTATATCGAGGGAGAGAGCCCTGGGATCAAGCGCCATCTCAGAGATCTTCACACGGGTACACGATTCATTTCGACAATTAAATACTGATCAACTTAAGGACCTCTCCTTTGTGAAGCAATCGGTGCCTTTTGCAGCAGAATTGTTTGTAGGACACCTACGCTACAGTACCACAGGCAAGAGTGGCCTCACCTATGTTCATCCCCTCTTGCGGCGCAACAACTGGGCTTCACGAAGTCTTGCACTGGCAGGTAACTTTAACATGACCAATGTGGATGAGATGTTTCGCCAGTTAATCGAAGATGGACAGCACCCACGTGATTATGCCGACACCTTCGTAATGTTGGAGTCACTTGGTCACTACCTCGATAGGGAGGTACAGTACCAATACGACCACCTGCAGCGGGAGGGCTTGAATGGCCAGCAGGTGAGTCATCAGATAGAGGAAAGATTGGATATCCCATTCCTGCTGAAACGTGCCTCACGTATCTGGGATGGCGGTTATGCCCTCTGTGGACTGATCGGTAGCGGTGATGCCTTTGCCCTTCGGGATCCATGGGGCATCCGTTCCGCTTTTTACTATCATGACGAGGAGGTGGCCGTGGTGGCATCAGAACGTCCGGTAATTCAGACTGCTTTCAACCTGAAAAAGGAACAGGTGCATGAGTTGCAGCCGGGTCAAGCTTTCGTTGTGAAACGAAATGGCACCATCAGCATACATCAGATACAAGAACCGAAAGAGAAGATTACCCCATGCTCTTTCGAGCGAATCTACTTCTCACGCGGGTCTGACTACGACATCTACCGGGAGCGCAAGAAGCTGGGTGAACTGCTTGTACCCAAAATCATCGAGGCTATAGACGATGATTTCGACAACACCGTCTTTTCTTTCATACCCAACACGGCGGAGGTAGCATACTACGGTATGCAACAGGGACTAGAAGACCACTTCAACCACCGCAAGGCACAGACCATTCTGGAACGGGGCAATTCTCTCAGCAAAGAAGAGATTGACAACATTCTATCTAAACGAGTGCGCTCCGAGAAGGTTGCCATAAAGGACATCAAGCTGCGTACCTTCATCGCACAGGGGAAGACACGTAATGATCTGGCTGCGCACGTCTATGACGTTACCTACGGATCACTACGTCGTGGCAAGGACAGTTTGGTAATCATCGACGACAGTATTGTGCGGGGCACCACTTTGAAGCAGAGCATCATCAAGATTCTAGACCGACTCGACCCCAAGAAGATCATCATCGTCTCCTCCTCCCCACAGATTCGCTACCCCGACTGTTACGGCATTGACATGTCACGCATGAGCGAGTTTATCGCATTCAAGGCAGCAATTGAATTGCTCAAGGAGCGGGGGATGCAGCATCTAATTGATGAGGTATACCGCAAGTCGGTGGCACAGAAATACAAACCGAAGGAGGCGATTGTTAATTATGTGAAGGAGATCTATGCTCCCTTTACCGATGAAGAAATCTCGACCAAAATCGCGGAGATGCTCACTACACCCGACATCAAAGCTGAGGTACAGATCGTTTTCCAGAGCATTGAGGATCTCCACAGGGCCTGTCCCGGAAACAACGGCGACTGGTACTTCTCTGGCAACTACCCCACCCCTGGTGGAAACAGGTTGGTCAACAACGCATTTATCAACTACATTGAAGGGGACGAGCATGGACACCAACAACTGACTATTGACTTTAAGAGTGAGCGGCATGATTGAACGCATCATCATCCTGGAGAGCGTTGACCCGGTAGTTTTCTTCGGCATCAATAACAGTAACATACAGCTATTGAAGACACTCTACCCGAAACTGCGGATAGTGGCCCGTGGCAATGTTATCAAGGTGATCGGCGAGGAGGAGGAACTAACTGTTTTCGAGGAGAAGGTTCACGAGTTGCAAAAGTTCAGCATCGAGATGAACCTGCTTCGTGAAGAGGACATCCTGGATATAGTGAAGGGAAAAGCTCCCGCGATTGTCAACGCTGACAATCTGATCATCCACGGCCTGAACGGTAAGCCGATTGTGGCACGTACCGCCAACCAGAAAAAGCTGATGGATGCCTTCCAGGAGAATGACATGCTCTTCGCCATCGGGCCTGCCGGATCGGGAAAAACCTACACCGCGATCGCCCTTGCGGTACGTGCGCTTAAGACAAAGCAGGTTCGCAAGATAATACTTAGTCGCCCTGCGGTGGAGGCGGGTGAGAAACTGGGATTCCTACCGGGAGATATGAAGGAGAAGATCGACCCCTATCTGCAACCGCTCTATGATGCTCTGGAGGATATGATTCCTCCTCTCAAGCTCAAAGAATACATCGAGACCAAGATAATCCAGATCGCACCGCTCGCTTTTATGCGGGGACGAACGCTCAATGATGCGGTGATCATTCTCGATGAGGCACAGAATACCACTCGCCCGCAAATAAAGATGTTCCTCACACGACTGGGCATCAACGGTAAGATGATCATCACCGGTGACATCACTCAAATTGACCTGCCTCATACTCAACAATCGGGACTGGTTCACGCATTGCGGGTATTAAGACATATCAGAGGCATAGGTACTGTTGAGTTCAATAAAAAGGACATCGTTCGTCACAGGCTGGTACAGCAGATTGTGGAGGCCTACGAGGGAGAGGAACGGGAAACCAAAAACTGGAAACCTGGTGAACAAATTGAGGGGTAGAATCATTCATATAGAAGTGATTTATCCCATAATCAATTCAACACATCATTTTTAAGCTAATCAACATATCAATATATCTACCCTATGGATACGCTTACTAGAACAGATTATAAATTTCATGGACAGACTGGTGTCTATCACGGGAAAGTGCGGGATGTATACAGCATCGGCGAGGACAAACTGGTGATGATCGCCACCGACCGCATATCGGCATTCGATGTGGTGCTCCCCAAGGGGATCCCCTACAAGGGACAGGTGTTAAATCAGATCGCCTCGAAGTTTCTCGATGCCACCGCTGACATCGTCCCCAACTGGAAGCAGGCTTCACCCGACCCGATGGTGACAGTGGGAGTACGTTGCGAACCCTACAAGGTGGAGATGGTAATCCGCGGTTACATCACTGGCAGCGCCTGGCGTGAATACCTCAAGGGAGCACGCAATCTATGTGGTATCCCTCTCCCGGAGGGACTCCGTGAGAATCAGCGTTTCGAGACACCACTGATCACTCCAACCACAAAGGCCGATGAAGGTCACGACGAGAACATCTCGAAGGAGGAGATTATCGCACAGGGACTGGTAAGCCGTGAGGAGTATGAACTGCTTGAGAAATACACCTTTGCTCTATTCAAACGGGGTACCGAGATGGCTGCCGAAAAGGGACTGATTCTGGTGGACACCAAGTATGAATTTGGGAAGAAGGATGGAAAAATCTACCTCATTGACGAGATACACACCCCCGACTCGTCGCGTTACTTCTATAGCGAAGGCTACGAAGAGCGTTTTGCAAAAGGAGAAGAGCAGCGGCAACTCTCGAAAGAGTTCGTAAGGAAGTGGCTCATGGATAATGGATTCCAGGGTCAGGAGGGACAGCAGGTGCCCGAGATGACCGATGCCTATTGCGAGAGTGTATCGGAACGTTACATTGAACTGTATGAAAAGATCGTCGGAGAAAAATTTGTGAAGGCGGATGCCGACAACCTGGCAGCCCGCATTGAAAAAAATATCACTGCATATCTGAACCTATGAGTTACAAGGTGGAACAGGTGAATCCCTATAATGGGGAACAACGCAAGAGTGAACAGGTGAAAAAGATGTTTAACGAGATTGCACCGAAGTATGACAAGCTGAACGGAGCCCTCTCTCTGGGTATCGACGACTATTGGCGTAGCGATGCAATACGTGAATTGCGCCGTTACCAGCCAAGACACATCCTTGATATCGCGACCGGTACTGGCGATTTTGCACTGCTTGCCGAGAAGATTCTCCATCCAGAAAAGATCTACGCCGTTGATATCTCTGAAGGAATGATGTCCGTTGGCAATAAGAAGGTTGCAGCGAAAGGTTTGGAGCATGTCATCACCTTCGAACAGCAGGACTGTGCCACCCTTACCTTTGCCGATGAAAGCTTCGATGCTGTAACCATCGCTTTCGGAGTGCGTAACTTCGAGGATATCGACAAGAGTTTCAGTCAGGTGCTTCGGGTTCTCCGACCGGGGGGAATCTTCCTATTCCTGGAGCTCACTACTCCTGAACAAAATCCGATGCGGTCTTTGTACAACAGTTACACGAAGCATGTGATGCCGTTTCTTTCAGGCATCTTTCATACTGAACGTAAGGCTTACGAGTACCTACCGGAATCGATTGCGGCATTTCCTCAGGGCAGGGAGATGATGCTTATCCTGAAAAAGAACGGCTTTCGCAACATCCGACTAAGACGATATACAATGGGTGTGGCCACCCTCTATATGGCAGAGAAATAAGGAATATGGAAACATATGGACTGATCGGATTCCCTCTTAAACACTCCTTTTCTGCCCGTTTTTTCAGTGAGAAGTTTGCCCGTGAGAATATTGATGCTGAATATCTCAACTTCGAGATCGAGGACATCATGGAATTGCGCCGGGTAATCCTCTTCAATCCCTCACTGAGGGGGCTCAACGTCACTATCCCCTACAAGGAGCAGGTGATCCCTTTTCTCCACACGCTCTCACCCGAAGCGGAAGAAATTGGTGCTGTGAACGTAATCAGGGTGATTCGACAACCTGGTGAAATGTATAACTATCATCTCACTGGCTACAATACCGATTACATTGGTTTCAGAGAGTCACTTCGTCCACTGCTCCGGAATGAAATTCATACAGATGCTCTTATTCTTGGCACCGGGGGTGCTTCCAAAGCTGTTGCCCAAGCACTAAAGGATCTGCAGATCACCTACCGATTTGTCTCACGTACACCTGCGGAGGGACGCCACAGTTACGATGAACTGACATCCGAAATCATCAATACACATAAATTGATCGTGAACGCTTCACCTGTGGGGACCTTTCCCCAAATTGAACAATGCCCGGCAATTCCCTATGAAGCACTCTCTCCGAACCACCTTCTTTACGACTTGGTTTACAACCCCACGGAAACACTCTTTCTGAGAAAGGGTAAAGCTATGGGTGCAACCGCCCACAACGGAAAAGAGATGTTGGAACTGCAGGCAGAAGCCGCTTGGAAAATCTGGCAACAGCAGGATTAGGTCAGTATATCGGAAGTAACGACTACTCCTTCTCGATTCATTCTGAAGATTCCCCCTTTCATAAAAAAATGTCCGCCCTCTCAGATATCACATTGAGAGGGCGGCTCATCCCTGTTACGCATGAAGAGTGTCTTAACGTAGAATATATATAGTGGTGCGATAGTGTAGTCGGTTTCTGTCCATAACAGGGTAGTTCATTTCACAATTATTCTTTAACGCTTACGGTTCTTGTTCTTCAACCGTTTCAGCTTGTTCCTTTACTATAGGATCCTTGCTCACCTCATTGCCTTTTTCGTCGAGCAATACTTTCTTTTCAGACTGATCCTGCTTATTGGTCAGTACAACCTTTGTAAGCTGTTTCTCCACATTGTGCTTTAAAACTTTCACATCATAGTCTGCTAGCAGAGCCTTCACAGCTGCCTGTACTTCCGGGTTCAGCTCTTCCAGTTTTACCTCTACAAAACCATTCTCATCCTGTGACACGGTTTCTATTTGAAAATGACTGGCAGCTTGAAGTGTCTGAATATTGGCAATCGCGCTCATACCGGCAATCATTGCAATTGTTAGAATCATTTTTTTCATAACAAATAATTTTATCATTAAACATTGACTTTATTAACCCTGATGATTTCAATCCAATAAATCATCCTGTACCATCTAATACACAAATTCCGTGCTGAAAAAGTTCAATTTTCACCAACACAAGGCTATACCTCTGATCTAATGCACATTATTGAATTACCCAGATTTCATTACCTTTCCTTGACATCACAATAATACTGGGGAAATTGTAGAATTCCTCCACACTTCATTGGGGAAATTCCACAAGTAAAAAAGATTGTATCAGTAAATATTTACTGTTTCATCTAAAATAATTACCGTATATTTGGGACTATCAATGCAATGCTCAACTAAAAATAAGGAGAAATGGAGTCCAACAGCTCACCGGAACAACGCATCAGAATCAAAATAGGTTTGATACTGCTGGTGGTAATCCTCTATTTTGTCGGCTTGTTTCTCTACTCCGGCCGTGTCAGGGAGGAGATCAGGCAGCAAAAGGTGGAGATGGAGCAATCGCGCCAGTTGGTCTCGCTCAACAATCAATTGATACGATCTATACAGCTGGCACAGGAAATGCTGAATAGCTACCTGCTCTCCCCACGCAAAAGATGGGTACAGGAGTATGATTCGATCACTTTGGAGATCGAACAGCAGATAAAGGACGTGAAGAAACTCACCTCCGATACCGAAAGTGAGTTGCTACTGGAAGATGTGGACACACTGTTACAAGAGAAACAACTGATCGGTGAACGTCTTATCCAGCTGATCCGTTCTCAGAACCCTATCACCACAATCGACAACAAGATTGAGACCTTTGATGAGATGGTACGGGACACGATAGTGGTGACCACAAGCCAAGATACGGTACGAACTCTGGAAAGCAGTAAACGAAATTTCTGGGGCCGTTTGAAAAACCTTTTTGATCCGAAACAGGA
>JAAZLV010000237.1 GCA_012799155.1 Bacteroidales bacterium
GAGTTCATCGGGAAGATACGTTCCACGCCAATGTTATCCGACATCTTGCGAACAGTGAAGCGTTTTGCATCACCATGGCCGGAGATCTTGATCACCACTCCGCGGTAGAGCTGGATACGCTCTTTGTTACCTTCGGCAATACGATAGGCCACCGTAATGGTGTCACCGCTCCTGAAACTGGGGAATTCCTTCTTTTCTTTGGCAAAAGAGGCTTCCGCTACTTTAAGTAAGTCCATCCTATAATAAGCTTTATGTTAATAATTAACCAGTGTGAACGCAATGTAACGGAATATTGACCGACAGAGATTGCGCAAAGCGGATGCAAAGTTAGCAAATCCATTTGAAATCACCATACAAATAACGAATTAATCCACATTTTTTATGTAGCACTTGATGCACTGGCGAAAAAACCCTATTTTTGAGCTGCGTAACATCTGTTTCAACACGCCCAACCCAACTATGAGATACAACAGCATGAATATGAAAACGTTCACGATCCTTCTCACGGCATTGATCCTTCTCTCCTGCAAGCCGCAATACCATATTGCAGAGATGAGAGGCAGCATCACAGAGATAAATAGCAGCTTCGACACCCCACAACATGCAGCCATGCATGCCCTGGTACTCTCCTACAAGAGTGAACTGGATGAAAAGATGAACGAGGTGATCGCCACCTCCGAGCAGGCGATGATGTATGGGCGACCGGAGAGTCTGCTGACCAATTTCACCTCCGATGTAATGAAAGCATATGGCGACGAGCAGCTGGAGGAAGGTGCAGATGTGGCGATGATGAATGTGCATGGCCACCGTGCCTCAATGCCCAAAGGTGAGGTCACGGTGGGCAATCTCTTTGAGATCTACTCGTTCGACAATGCCATCACTTTTCTCGAGATAAAGGGGAGTGACTTGATGGAGCTCTTCAACTCCTATGCACGCATCGGAGGGGCGGGCATCTCGTCCAATGTACGGTTGATCATCGACAACCGTAGCGTCAAGGAGGTAACCATAGACGGAAAGACAATTGATGCAGAACGGATATACCGGGTGGTTACACTCGACTATCTGGCAGAGGGGAACGACAACATGAGTGCCATGCGCAACGCCATCAAGCAGCACAACACCGGCGTTACCCTTCGAGACGTGATGATTGATCATGTGAAAGAGGAGACCCGCCGGGGCAACCCTATCCGCTCAACCCTCGATGGACGAATAACCATAACCAACCAAGAGTGAACAAGATGAAAAAAAATACTCTCACCCTGCTGCTGTTGCTGACAATCGTCGTCACGGCCACTGCCCAGAAACAACTAGTGATCCTGCATACCAACGATACCCACAGCCGCATCGAGCCACTGCCCGCAAGCGACCGCAATGCTCCCGACAAGGGTGGTGTGGAGCGGCGCATCAACTATATCCAACAGATGCGTGGAGAGCATGAAAACCTGCTGCTCTTCGATGCGGGTGATTTCCTGCAGGGCACCCCCTACTTCAACCTTTTCAAGGGAGAGGCAGAAGTAAAGGCGATGAACCTGATGGGATACGACGCCGTGACCCTTGGCAACCATGAGTTCGACTATGGCCTGGAAGTGCTGGAGCAGGTGGTAAAGGCAGCCCGCTTCCCCATCATCTCTAGCAATTACGATTTCAGCAAGACCCCCCTGGCGGGAAAGATCAAGCCCTACCTCATCCTTAAAAGAGGAGGCGTCAAGATCGGCGTGATGGGAATCAATATCCAGCCAAGGGGGCTTGTCTCCACGTCCAACTACGACGGCATGGAGTACCTCGACCCCTTTACCACCGCCAATATGCTTGCCTACCGGTTGCGCACACAATACGGGTGTGATCTGGTGGTGGCTCTCTCTCACCTCGGCTACCAGCCCGATACAAGGCTCGCTGAAGCTTCGCGCAACATCGACATCATCATCGGCGGACACAGTCACACCTACACGGAAGAGCCCGATATCCGTAAGAACATGGACAACCGTGAAGTGCTAATCTACCAGACTGCCGGCAGAGGAGTGTATGTGGGACGGATCGACGTGACCATGGCGAAAATCAAGAAATAAGAACATACAGACCTCCACGAGACAATGCGAAAATGTGTACTGCTTTTTATCCTGGGTGCATTCCTTTATTTGGCAGAGGCACAGTCACAGGTGCCCGTCACGCTCTATGAGCAGACAGACAAAGAGGAGATGAACCGCTGGGTAGATTCCATCTACACCCAACTCACCACGGAACAGAAAATAGGACAGCTCTTCATGCCGATCGTGGAAACCGGTAGCGGCTGGAAAAAACGCATCGGGGGATATATCGAAGAGCAGAAAATTGGGGGATTGCTCTTCTCAAAGAGCAGGCTGAGCAATCAGGCCGACGTGACAAACTATGCACAGAGCCACTCACCCGTACCGCTGCTCATCGCCCTCGACGGAGAGTGGGGTCTCGCCATGCGGCTGACCGATGCACCCCGCTACCCGCGCAACCAGGTGATTGGTGCCATACAGGATGAGGAGACGATACGTCTCTACGGCAACGAGGTGGCCCGGCAGTGCCGCGAAATGGGTATCCATGTCAACTTCGCCCCCACTGTCGATGTGCATACCAACCCCGCCAACCCCGTCATCGGCAACCGCTCATATGGTGAGAATCCCCAAAAGGTGGCACGCCAGGCAATCGCCTTTGCCAAAGGAATGGAAGAGAAGGGTGTACTTGCGGTGGCCAAACACTTCCCCGGCCATGGTGACACCGACGATGATTCACATCACTCACTGCCACTGATTACCCACGACTCCATACGGCTCGATTCGGTGGAGCTATATCCGTTTCGTGAATACATCAATGCCGGCCTCTCCGGTATGATGATCGGTCACTTGGATGTACCTGCTCTTAACACGAAGGGGATGCCGGCATCCCTCTCGCCGGAGATAGGCGTCGAATTGTTGCGCAACAAGATGGGATTCAGGGGGCTCACCTTCACCGACGGAATGGCCATGAAGGGTGTCTCCGATCAGCCCGACGCCAGCGTGAAGGCACTCTTGGCCGGCAATGACATCCTACTGGGTGATGCAAACCTCTCAAAGGCTTTCCTTTCTGTCAAAAAGGCGGTAGAAGAGGGCGTGATACCCTACTCGCTACTGGAAGAAAAGGTAAGAAGAGTCCTTGCCTACAAATACATCGTGGGGCTCGACACAATCATCCCCATTGACCATTCCAAAGTCCACAACAGAGTGAACAGCGCGGGTGCTGAGTGGATGCAACGTAAGATCTACGACAAAGCAATCACCCTGTTGAAGAATGATTCAGAGCTGATACCCTTCAAAGGGCTGGAGCGGTTGAAAATTGCATCGGTAGCCATTGACGCCGACGACGACAACCCCTTTCAACAGTACCTCAACAAGTATGGAAAGGTGACCACCTTCACCCCATCCTCCTCATCCATCGGTGCCCTGCTTGACGAGCTGGATGCATTCGACCTGGTCATCATCTCGATGCATACTGACAAAAATGACGACTCCCCACACCTGCAACAGTTGGCAAAGTCGAAGAAAAGTGTGCTGGTACTCTTCACTCCTCCAACTCAATTGCAACGTTTCAGAAATACGGCAATGGAGGCATCAGCGCTGCTGTTGGCCTACGACCAATCGGAAGCCGCACAGATCAGTGCCGCGCAGTCACTCTTCGGCGGTATTGCCCTCTCGGGACGCCTACCTGTCGCCGCGGACAACTACCCCGAAGGAGCAGGGCTTCAGACAGAGAAGACTCGACTCGGTTATTCACTCCCGGAGGAGGTGGGAATCCACTCCGAGAAGCTGGAACGGATTGAACAGATTGCCCTGGAGGGTATCCGCCAGCGGGCCTACCCCGGATGTCAGATCCTGGTGGCAAAAGATGGAGTGGTAATCTATGAAAGATCGTTTGGCACACTCGACTATGGATCGAATGACGAAGTTACCCCACAGACGATCTACGACCTGGCATCAGTAACCAAGGCAGCAGCCACGTTGCCCGCTGTGATGAAGCTGTTCGATGAGAAAAAGATGCGGTTGCAGGATCCCATCAGCAAGTTTGTAAAAGAGACACGCGGTAGTGACAAGGCATCAACCACCATCCGCTCACTGCTCTTTCACGAGTCGGGCATCACCTCTTTTATCCCCTATTACACAAGTGCCATCGATCCTGAGAGCTATGAAGGTACCCTGTTCGGCCGTAAGTCATCACGCTACCATGTCAAATACGCGGGTGTTTGGGCGCGCACCGACTACTCCTTCCTGCCCGATTTGATCTCCCGCAAACAGTCGGAACGATTTCACTTGCCCGTAGCCAAAGGACTTTATGGCAGCGACAAGATGCACGATGCACTGCTACATGACGTCATACAATCGCCCCTACAGCGCAAGGGACGCTATCTCTACAGCTGCCTCAACTTCATGTTGCTCAAGGAAGCGGTCGAAGCCACCACAGGAGGCAACCTCGACAGCTACCTGAAAGAGAGCTTCTATCGCAAGCTGGGAGCCAACAACATCACTTTCCGCCCCTTGGAACAACACCAGGAGGAGCTGATCGCCCCTACCGAAGAGGATCCCTTCTTCCGGCGACAGCACCTGCGCGGGTATGTACATGATGAGGGAGCTGCACTCTTCGGAGGCATATCGGGCAATGCCGGCCTCTTTTCCAACAGTAACGACCTGGCCAAAATAAGTCAGATGTTGTTGAATGGAGGAAGCTATGGTGGTGAGCAGCTACTCAGCCCTGAAACCGTCAAGCTCTTCACCACCATGAAGAGCAGCGTCAGCCGTCGCGGCCTGGGCTTCGACAAACCCGATCCCAGCAACAGCAAGTTAAGCCCCACAAGTCCCGCCACACCCGTGGAGGTATATGGACACACCGGCTTCACCGGCACCAGTTTCTGGATAGACCCGGTGAACAACATGATCTACATCATTCTCTCCAACCGTGTCAACCCGTCACGCTCTCCCAACCGTTTCTCAACGCTGAGCATTCGCGAACGGGTACAGGAGGAGCTCTACAAGGCCATACGGAACGATTCACCCATCACAAACCAACAGTAACAAGAGACGATGCAAAAGGTTATCAAGAGCAGCCAGTTGGTTGCCGACACAGAAAACATTATCAGTAATATCCGTTACGACAAGCTCTTCATCCTCACCGATGCCAACACGCACCAGCACTGCCTGCCATTGCTCGGCAACCTGTCCATGATCAGCGACGCCATAGAGATCGTGATCCCGGCCGATGACATCAACAAGACCATCGCTATACTTTCGGGAGTATGGGAACAACTGACCGCAGGAGGAGCCACCCGTCATTCGCTGCTCATCAACCTGGGCGGAGGGATGGTAACCGATCTGGGAGGCTTTGCCGCCGCCACCTTCAAGCGGGGCATTCGCTACATCAACATCCCCACAACGCTCCTGGGTGCCGTCGATGCTGCCGTAGGCGGCAAGACAGGCATCAACTTCGGCGGCTATAAGAATGAGATCGGCTCCTTCTATCCTGCGGAGTTTGTGATCATCTTCTCCGATTTCTTCCGCACCCTCACCCACGAAGCCCTTCTCTCAGGCTATGCAGAGATGATCAAGCATGCACTGATTCACTCGGCGGAGGAACTTGACAAATTGATTGCCTTCCCACTCGACAGCCCCGACTACGGACTGTTGAACGAGATGGTTTTTCTTTCGGTAGGCATCAAGCGACAGATTGTGGAGAAGGATCCCTACGAGCAAGATATACGCAAGGCGCTGAACCTGGGGCACACCACCGCCCACGCCTTCGAGAGTCACGCCTTGAAAGCAGGCACACCTGTACCACACGGATTTGCCGTGGCTTGGGGATTGATTGTAGAGCTCTACCTCTCGCACCGCATCTGTCGTTTCCCCAAGGAGAAACTGCTTAAGACGGTACGTTTCATTCGAGAGCAGTATGGTGCCTTTGCGATCAGCTGCGACAATTATGAGCAGCTCTATGAGATTGCACTCCACGACAAGAAGAACCGGGGAGGAGTGATCAATTTCACCCTTCTCTCCGAAGTCGGCAATGTTCAAATCGATCAGACAGCCGACAAGGAGCTCTTTTTTGAAGCACTCGACTTCTATCGCGATTCGGTTGGGTTATAAGTCGCACATTGTTGCTGCATACCAAGAAAGTGGTAATTCGATAGATTGGAGAGGAGTGACCGTTGGTCACCTGTCGCTTCACGTCAACAGATTTCCTGTATGAAACGCTCTTCTGCCTGATGCACCCAGTCGCGAAACGTTTCATCAGGCTTGTAATACGGAATGAAATCGACCAACCGGTCCAGCTCGAAACGTTTGCCGGTAATGCCCGCACCGGAGAGGGTAGCATCGTAGGCATTGAACTCCTGCTCCACATGAACCGGAATCATCAGGATTGGCTTGCGGTAGTAGAGTGCTTCACAGAGCGACTCGAAGCCGGCGGTAGTGGCATAGGCCATACTCCCGGCCATGCTCTTTAGGAACTTCTCATCATGGAGACGGGTGATCGTGAACCGATCGTCCACCTGCACCTCCTCCGCGGCATCACTCTTGTCCCAAAAAAAGCGTAGCGGCACTTCCGGATAGCGTGCATGCCAGTTGGCAATCTCGTCATAGTAACCGGCATTGAGCATGTAACCGTGAATGTAATCTCCATCAGAGGGTACCGAGTGGAACACTTCCGAACGCAACAATGGTGGCACGGTAACGATCCGCTTGTCAGGTGCATCGGCCATATCACGAAAGGAGAGGGCAAGAATACGGGCAGCACGGTTGGAGGTGATGCGCGAGAGCATCCTCAGAAAATAGTACTTCATATCCTGTTCAGCACTGGTCTTGTAATTTGGATTGAGGAGGATGTACTGATGCGCCACACAAATCATCTCCACCCCCATCTTCTTGTCGAACCGGTAAATACCGTAAGCCATACCAGTGATCATCTCATAAAAATTGATCACCTTATCGGGCCGGTACTCTTCAATCTTATGCCGGATGAGCTGAAGGCTTTTGCGGAAGATAAAGGGACGTGAGATGTTGGTCGCTACACTCAACAGGATGTTGGGTCGCTTTTGTTTGTAGAAGGATGTGAAATTGGGGCTGTTGAAAACAGTGACCGGTGAAGCGATTTTCTCGGAGAAGAACGTTGGAATCTCACGGTGGTCGCTCTTACCCACCAGCACGGCCACCACCTCATGGCCCTGTTTACGTAGAATGGCAGCAAGCGAAAGCGCCTGTGTGTAGTGGCCTCTGCCTTCTCCCTGTACAGTGAACAAGAATCTCACAAAAAAAAGATTTTTGATGTTTCAGCTGCAAAAATACAAATTAAAAGGCAGATGTCCTCATCTTTTCGGTTAAGGTATAGTAACGTCGTAAAAAAGTGACTCAACGTTCAAAGGTAAGCAACTCTCCTGCGGCACAATCCGATACCCGCCCCTCATCGTAAGCCAGTCGTCCATTGACATATGTTTTCCTCACGCTGTTGCCGAAGGTGACCCCCTCGAAAGGAGACCAACCGCATTTGTAAAGGATGTTTTCCGGTGATACTGTGAAGGGCGTAAAAGGATCGAGCAGCACCAGATCGGCATTGTAACCCTCCCGGATGAATCCTCTTTCCCGGAGACCAAAAAGGCGTGCAGGAGCGTGACACATACGCTCCACCACCATCTCACGGGTGAAGATCTCCTTATCGGCCATCTCCCACATCGCGGTCAGTGAGTGTTGTACCAGCGGTCCTCCCGAGGCGGCCCTGATGGCGCCGCCCTCCTTTTCGCTCAGCAGGTGAGGTGCATGGTCGGTGGCCACCACATCAAGACGTCCGCGTCGCAGTGCCTCCCGGAGCGCCTCCATATCAGCCCTTCCCTTTACTGCCGGGTTCCACTTGATGCGGCTTCCCAAACGGGCATAATCCTCATCGCTGAACCAAAGGTGGTGAACACATGCCTCCGCGGTAATTTTTTTATCTGCCAATGAACCTTCGCTAAAAAGAGTCAATTCCTGCGCTGTCGAGAGGTGCAACACGTGCAGACGACTGCCGTAGCGGTCGGCCAGTTCCACCGCCTCCGCCGAAGAGCGGTAGCAGGCCTCGGCAGTCCTGATCAGCGGATGCATCGCTACAGGCATTTCCTCGCCATGCAAACGGATCATTCGATCCCTGTTCTCACGGATCAGCTCCTCGCTCTCGCAATGGGTAGCAATCAACATCTCCACCTCGGCGAAGATCTGTTGCAGCGTCCTGCGGTCATCTACCAGCATGTCACCCGTGGAGGAACCCATAAATACCTTCACCCCACAGGTAGTAGCAGGATCTACCTTCTGCAGCTCCCGGATGTTATTGTTGGTGGCACCCATGTAGAAGGAGTAGTTGGCAGCAGAGCGTCCCGCAGCCAGTTCCTGCTTGCGACGAAGCTCATCGTTGGTAATGGTCTGGGGCAATGTGTTGGGCATCTCCATGTATGAGGTGACCCCTCCTGCCACGGCAGCCCTGCTCTCGCTGAAGATGTCACCCTTGTGTGTCAGGCCCGGTTCACGGAAATGCACCTGATCGTCAATCACGCCAGGTATCAGGTAAAGCCCTCTGGCATCGATCACACTGTCACAACGGGAACGCATTTGCTCCGGCACCTCTTCACAGTAGATGCGGGCAATTCGTTCGCCCTCGATCAGAAGTGAGCCGGTAAAGGTTTGTCCCTCGTTGATGATGGTTGCTTTCTCTATCAGTATCATGATGGCAGTTGTTTGGTTTGTTTACGTGGTTTAATCTGGCCCAGTTCTTTTCTCCAACGCAGGTTGATCACGCCAAAGAATGCTTCACCGAAGATGCTGCTGTTCATCTTGGAGGTGCCCAGCTGCCGGTTCACGAAGATGACCGAAACCTCCTTAATGCTGAATCCCAGCACCTTGGCAGAATACTTCATCTCAATCTGAAAGGCATAACCCTTGAAACGTATCTGATCCAGGTCGATGGTCTCAAGCACCTTGCGACGGTAGCAGACGAAGCCCGCAGTGGTATCCTTCACGTTGAGGGCCGTCACCAGGCGTACATACTTCGATGCGAAGAAGGACATCAGTACACGCCCCATGGGCCAGTTCACCACGTTCACGCCGGTGGCGTAACGTGATCCCACCGCCACATCATAGCCTTCGTCGTGACAGGCGGCATAGAGTCGTGGCAGATCCTCCGGGTTGTGCGAAAAATCGGCATCCATCTCGAAGATATAGTCGTAGGTACGCTGCAATGACCACTTGAAACCATGGATGTAGGCTGTACCCAGTCCCATTTTCCCCTTCCGCTCTTCCAGAAACAGGCGCCCTTGAAACGGACCGCTCATCAGGTGTTGCACGATGGCCGCAGTGCCGTCGGGTGAGCCGTCATCAATTACCAGGATATGAAACTCTTTGTCAAGAGAAAAAACAGCATTGATGATCTGTTCAATATTCTCTTTCTCGTTGTAGGTGGGAATAATCACTACACTATCTGCCATTGGATTCAATTTTAAAATCAAATGTACACCATTTGGCGCAAAAATAAAAAAGTTGGCCAAATATTTTGTATTACCAAAACAATGTTCTATCTTTGCAGTCCCATTAAGGGAAACTATATCGCGGAGTGGAGCAGTTGGTAGCTCGTTGGGCTCATAACCCAAAGGTCGTAAGTTCGAGTCTTGCCTCCGCAACATTTTTTTAAAGGAAAGCAGTCAAGCTTTCCTTTTTTTTGTGTTTATTTGCAGGGTTGAACCGATAATGAGCCCTGTCGATGATTCGAATCCTTCATTTCACAGCACTGTTGCTCCTGTTGATTCTGCCATCAGCAGCACAGGCACAACAGACTGAACAGGTCCGTGGAAAGGCCTCATACTATGCCAAACGTTTTCACGGCCGGAAGATGTCAAATGGAGTCTCCTACCATAGAGACAGCCTCACCTGTGCACACCGCACCTATTCTTTCGGCACTTTGCTGGAGGTGACCAATCCCCATAACAACAAGACAGTAATTGTGAAGGTAACCGATCGTGGACCCTATAAACGCAACCGGATCATCGATCTCTCTCACGCAGCAGCCCGCCAGTTGGACATGCTGGATCATGGTGTAGTAGAGGTAGTGATCAAGGAGTACGTTCCGATGCCATTTACTCCGCTGGTAATCCCCATCGACAAGAATGGCATATTCTTAAAGGTGGAGCAGCCGGCAGCGCTACGGAAGGCTACAATTTCACCGGCAATTTCTTCCGGAAGGCATCCTTGAAACAGATCAGGGTTTCGGTACGGGAGAGGCCCAAAGGTTGCAGTTCGGTGTGGATGATGCGCAGCAGATCCTTGTTGTTCTTCGCGTATACCTTGATCAGCAGGTCATACTGTCCGGTGGTGTAATAACACTCCACCACCTCGGGTATCTTTTCCAACTCTTTCACCACATAATCGAACGTTGAAGGCGATACGAGAAAAATACCCACGTAGGCACAAGTCTCGAAGCCAATCTTTTCCGCATCAACAACAAACTCCGATCCTTTCACCACGCCCAGTTGAATGAGTTTCTGCACCCGCTGGTGTATTGCCGCACCGGAGACACCACATTCGCGGGCCACCTCCAGAAAGGGTATGCGTGCATTGTCAATGATCAGTCTCAGAATCTTCTCATCCAACTCATCCAGTTCATGTTGTGCCATTGTGTATGTTTTAATCTGTTAGAAAAAAAGGGTTATTTGTGCAAAATTAGTAAAATATTCGGTTCTCAAGACATCAAACAAATCAAATCATCACATTTTTAAGCATTTTAAAGCTATGGCAGCAAGCAATCCGGTGGCGGTGTGCAGTGCCTCCTCGTCGATGAGGAAGGTTCCGGAGTGGAGGGCGCCAGTTTTCTTGTTTGATGCCGACACCCCGAAACGGTAGTAACAACAAGGGTATTGTTGGGTGAAGAAGCCGAAGTCGTCGGCGGTCATCCGTCGCGGATATTCTCCCACCCGTTCTTCGCCCAGCCATTGAGCTGCCGCTGCCTTGACCTCGCGGGTAACTGCCTCGTCACTAACCACGCAGGGATAACCCTCCGGCAGCAGTGTCTCACACTGGCAACCGTAGGCGGACGCTGTATCGGAAGCGATTTTCGGAATCAACACAAGCATCTTTCGCCGCTCTTCCTCGTTCATGCAGCGCAGGGAACCGGCGAGTGTCACCTCCGGCGGTATCACGTTGGTGGCACCGGCAGCAATGAAGCGTCCGAAGGAGAGCACGATAGGATGAAAAGGATTGCTCCTGCGACTGGCCAGCTGCTGCATGGCCACCACAATCTGCGAGGCCGCCAGCACGGTGTCGTTCAGCTCGTGCGGCAGTGCGCCATGCCCCCCCTGCCCCTTCACGGTGAGGTGTACCTCGTCGGCCGAGGCCATCACGGTGCCGCTCTGAAAGGCCACATGGCCAGCAGGCAAATCAATATAAGCATGCTGCTTTATGATCATGCGGGGTATCTGCTCCCCGAAGAGATTGTCGCGTAGCATCAGGTCGGCTCCCCCGGGCGATTGCTCCTCGCCGGGCTGGAAGACAAAGAGCAGTGTGCCGGCAAAATGGCGGCGTAACGAGTGGATCATCTTCACCGCTCCCATCAGTGCCGCTGCCTGTGCATCATGGCCGCAGGCGTGCATCACCCCCTCATTCACCGACCGGTAGGGTACCTCATTTTCCTCCTGCACCGGCAGCGCATCCATATCTGCCACGAAAGCGATGCAGTCATCCAGCAATTCCTTCTCTCCCTTCACCTCAGCCACGATGCCGTAGCCGCCAATTCCGTTCCGGAAAGGGATCCCCTCCCTTTGCAGGAAGGCGGTGATGTAGGCAGCCGTCTCTTGCTCCCGGTAGGAGAGCTCGGGATGGCTGTGGAGGTGGCGGTAGTGACCAACCACCTCCGGGAAGAGTTGTTCAGTCAGCTGACGAACCTGCTGCAGGATGTCCATCAGTGTAGGTTATGGATCACCAGTCCCGAGCGCAGCTTCGGCTCGAACCAGGTAGTCTTGGGCGGCATGATGTTGCCGGTGTCGGCGATATCCATCAGCTGCTTCATCGATACCGGGTAGAGGGCGATGGCCAGGGCCATCTCACCGCTGTCGACCCGTTGTTTGAGCTCTCCTAGTCCCCGGATACCCCCCACGAAATCGATCCGCTTGTCGCTGCGCAAGTCCTTGATGCCGAGGATTTCATCTAGGATGAGGCCCGAGGTGATGGTGACATCAAGCTGGCCGATAGGGTCGCCATCGTCGTAAGTACCCGGCTTGGCGGTGACGCTGTAGGAGCGTCCGTCAAGATAGAGGGAGAAGTTGTGCAGCTGCTTCGGCTTCTGAATCTCCGATCCGGTGGGCTCTACCGTGAAGTTCTTCTCCAGCTGGGCCAGGAACTGATCGGGAGTGAGTCCGTTAAGATCCTTCACCACCCGGTTGTAGTCGATGATGGTGAGCTGGTTGTCGGGGAAGCAGACCGCCATGAAGTAGTTGTATTCCTCATCGCCCCGGTGGTCGGGATTGTTTTTCACCTTCTCGGCACCCACCAGTGCGGCGGCGGCGGAACGATGGTGGCCGTCGGCGATGTACATGGCCGGCATGGAGGCGAAGAGCTCTGTGATATGGTTGATGTCATTCTCATCAGTCACCAGCCAGAAGTGGTGTCCCACACCATCTACCGAAACGAAATCATATTCCGGAGCTGTGGCAGAGATCCGCTCCACGATGGTGTTTACCTCGCTGTTTTCTGGGTAGGCGAAAAAGACCGGCTCAATGTTTGCATCGTTCACCCGCACATGCTTCATCCGGTCCTCCTCCTTGTCGCGTCGTGTCAGTTCATGCTTCTTGATCTTCCCGTTCATGTAATCCTCCACGGCGGCAGCCACCACCAGGCCATACTGCCTTTTGCCGTTCATGGTCTGGGCATAGACGTAATAAAGCTCTTTCTCATCCTGCAGGAGCCATCCCTTGTCGCAGAACATACGGTAGTTCTCCGCCGCTTTCAAGTAGACATCCTCGTCGTGTTCATCCTTGCCTGCAGGGAAATCGATCTCCGGCTTGATGATGTGGTAAAGCGACTTCTCGTTGCCTTCAGCCTCTCTGCGGGCCTCTTCTGAGTTGAGCACATCATAGGGTCGGGAAGCCACCTCGCGAACCATCGTACTGGGCGGCCGTACGCCCCGGAAAGGTTTAATTTTCATCTTCTCAAACGTTAAAAATGTTATGATCGCAAATGTAGCCATTTTCTCCTGAATAAAGACAAGCCGGAAGGCAGATTCGGAAAAAAACAGCTACTTTTGTTGAAACAACAGATTAAACTTTTTAGGATGGTACAGATTGAGGAAAAGCAGATTATTGCAGCGGCGGAGAAGGGCATGGATGAGTTCCTGAAAGTGTTCACCGACGTCTACCTGGAGCTGCTTGGCGGCGACATCACTGCGGAGAACATGGAAATGCTGAACGGCTACCAGCACACCCTGCTGGCCTATCGGTTCTTCACGGAAGAGGTGAATGAGGGGGGCTTCGTACAGCTCATCCAGAACGGCTACGGCGGCTATATCTTCAACAACCCGGTAGCGAAGGCATTGAAAGAGATGGGTGCCAAGGGAATGTCGAAGATTCTCTACAAGGCAAAGGAGATCTACGATGCCCACCGTGAGGAGTTGGAACGGGAAACCAGCGAGGAGGAGTTCATGGCGATGTATGTCGACTTTGAACAGTTCGATGAACTGGAGGAGAAGTTCTTCTACATCGAGGAGGAGGAGACCCTCCTGATTGCCCAGTATGTAGATGAGCACCTGGAAGATTTCGCAGAGGTAACAGCGTAAGAAGAGGAGTCACTCTCCTCATCCGAAATCGATGACTGCGAAAAAAAATAAAAAAAAATCATTTATTTTTTGGAGGAGTGAAAAAGAATTCATTCCTTTGCTTTCGAAACAGAAGCTAATTCTGTTTAATATTTACAAAATCACAGCACAAATGAGCAATAAACATCAGAATGGCACAGCAATAGCCGGCAGATTAAATATGATCTGTTGTTGCTGTATGGAGATGTCTGTCTGCATCACTCCTCGTTGTGCCGTAAAGGAATAGCATATATATAAAAAATATTTTGAAAGCTCTCCCGGGACAACCAACCCAGGGAGAGCTTTTTTTTAGGTTATTACACATTCAATCATTTATTCTTTACAACTATGAAACGTAATTCAATTCTATCCAACATCAATTGTTGTGCTTCATGTCAAATGATGACCTGTTGTTGCATGGCTATGTGCATGCAAAAGAGGTGCAATGTATCAGGAATGGGGTAACAGAACTACAGCGACAACAAGTTAGAACTCCACCGGTACAGCACCGGTGGAGTTTTTTTTATTCAAAAATTTAACAATAAACAACAATGAAAAAAATCAGATTTATCCAGCTTACAATAGCATTGCTTGTGATAACTGCAAGTGCTTTCGGTCAAAATAATCATAAAAAGAGTATTCATATCAGCAGTGCCAGATTCGCGACATCACTGGTTGAGAAATGGATCACAGAGTTCAACAAAAAGAATCCGGAATTTGATGTCATCTTATCCACCAACTCCTCAGACAGTGCAGTCGACCTGCAGTTCATCGGCCCACCTTCAACAGGCACAAGTGAGTTATCGGATGTGATAGTGACCTATACAGGGCGGTATGTCCTTCTTCCCATTACTAACGAAGAGAATCCCCTCTTACAAGAACTGAACAAAAAAAGATTAAACAGCAAGAGGTTGAAGGAGTTATTCTTCCTGGACGATCCGTTGGGTGACTTTACAAATACTTCAAAGAAAACGGATGAAAAGGCAACAATCTATTCGGGAAATCAATCAAGTTCATTTGCCAACCTGTTTGCGCTGCATTTCGGATACACCACAGCAGACATAAAAGGTAAGAAGATAGCAGGTGATGACATCTACCTGAACAATGCGATACTGAAAGACCTGACAAGTGCCACCTTTAACCACCTCAATTACATTTTTGACATTGAGACACGGAAGCTGAAGGATGGACTGGCACTGTTGCCCCTTGATATAAAAAAAGGGCAACATGAGATCTTGAAAACAGCCGATATCGACCAAACGATTGCCCTGCTGGAAGAAGAGAGCATCCCCCTGATACCGGTGGGTAATATGGGATTTGCATTCCGGAAAGAACAGACTGAAGCAAAGGAATTTCTTTATTGGGTGCTGACTGAAGGTCAACGATACAACCATGCGTATGGATTTCTCAAAACCGAAGCCGATCACCTGGCGGAGCAGCTGAGAGCCATCGAAGATCCACGTTACGCGTCATCCAACTGATATACAAACAGCAAATCGATATGAATATTACATCACTTTTATCCAGCGTGGCCACCCCATCTGACAAATTCAAGCAAATCACCTTCGCAATGCTGATCCTACTTTCTGTTTCTTTCAGCGGAAAGGGTCAGGAGATCCTGAAGGGAACGGTTGTGGACAGGAACAATGAGCCCCTTCCCGGTGTCAGCGTTGCAGTTAAATCGACCTCGGAGGGTACGGCAACCGATATCGACGGGCAATACAGCATCACCACGGAGCATCCGCTGCCCCTTTCACTCACATTTAGCTTCCTGGGATTCAGGACACAGGAGGTTGACGTTTATGAGTTTGGAGAGGAGATTCACGTTGTACTTTCTGAAGAAGCCAACATCCTCGGTGAGGTTGTGGTAACCGGTGTTGCACAGGGCACTTCGCGGAAGACTTTGCCTTTCGCACTCACAAAGATTGACAATGAGCTGATCAACACCGTACCTGCCACCGATGCTTCCACATCATTGCGGGGGAAGGTCGCAGGACTGCGTATCGACCAGTCGGGAGGAAACAGGGGGGCTTCGGTTTACCTGAGAGGTTCCAAATCGGTATCGGGTGACATTGAGCCACTGATCGTGGTGGATGGTTTTGTTACAGGGCTGCGATTATCAGACATCAATCCCAATGACATCGAATCGATAGAAGTAGTGAAGGGTGCGGCAGCATCTGCCCTTTATGGCACCCGTGGAGAGGGGGGCATCATACAGGTACTCACCAAGAAAGGACGTAAAGACCGGAAAATCGACATTGTGCTTGACAATGAGATTGGATTCACCGATATCCTGCTGTTGCCACCCACATCAAAATATCATCATTTCAAGGTAAATCCTGATGGCTCATTCCTGCTTGTTGACGGTGCCCGTGTAATTGATTACAAGGAGAACGGTTTTTCTGTGAACCTGCATCCTTATAAAAATTACCATGACAATACGGAGAATATACTCGGAAGGAATACATATTTCACCAATTCGGCAGCCGTCGCGGTAAACGGAGATAACCACACCGCCTACCTTTCCGTACAAAATCAGTACAAGGGAGGGATATCAGATGCAGTGGATGCAGATACCAAACAAACCCTGCTATTTAATCTCGGCCACAAGCTCTCCTCCAAAATCAGCAGTGAGCTCACCCTGCAGTATGCACAAGCGAACAATCCATCGGAAGCGGTATCCTCGCGATCGGAAGGATTGCTGTATTCAACGTTGTTGGTGGAACCACACATTAACCTGGCTGAAAAAGATGCAGACGGAAACTATCTGTTTTTTCCGGAAGGGAGCGAACTACTTGGTCAACAGTGGAACAACCCGCTTTATCGGCTTTCAAATCAGGAATACAGTTACAAGACAGAAAATCTGCTTTTGGGTGGGAAGCTGAAGTACAAAATCAACAACCACCTGGATGCGGAGGCATCGGCATCACTACAGACAAGCAATTACAATTCAGAGGAATATTATCCCATAGGTTATCAGACAATCTCACCCAACCTGAACCTCAACAATGGGAACTACAGCCTTGCCACACAGCAAAACGTCACAAGAAACGGACAGTTGCAGGTCAACTACAACCGCACCACCGGGAATCTTGTGTGGGGTGTCGCCGCAAAGTATGCCTACGAGTTCTCAAAAACAACAGGTTTCAGTGGTTCAGGCCGGAACCTTACAGCTCCGGTAAAAAGTCTGGATGTTACGGAACCCAGTACGAGGGTGATCTCCTCGCTTTGGTCACAAACAGTCAATTACGGTTACTTCCTGAATGCGAAAGCTGCATGGAAAGAGAAACTCTTCATTGACCTGCTGGGCCGTCTCGACCAGAGTTCGAGATTTGGGAAAGAGGTGGGAACAGCATTCTTCCCACGAATCTCCGCGGGATATCGCATTACCGAGGATCTGAAGTTGGACCCGATCACGGAACTGAAACTTCGGGTTGCTTACGGACAGGCAGGTAGTTTACCCCCATTTGGTGCAAAAGATAGTAGGGTCGCAATCTCCAGCTCAGGCGGTGTAAGTTACACTCAGAACAACAACACCGATCTGAAACGGGCAATCACGGAAGAGACCGAACTGGGGTTTGATGCGATACTGTTTAACCGACTCAATATTCAGTTCAACTATGCATTTTCACACAGCACGAATGATTTCATCTCCGTACCGGCATTTGCACCGATCTCAGGCTCTGCAAACGTCTATGACAACCTGGGAGCTGTTAAATCAAACTCGTTTGAGCTGGAGGTGAATGGAGAGATTGTGCAGCAGAAAAATTTCAGTTGGAGCTCAGGCATCGCATTTAGCCGCATCCGAAGTAGAATCACTTCATTGGGTGATGTTCCCGAATTCACACAGAATGGGTTTCGAAAGGCGGTGGGGGCAAGCACCTCGGCAATATATGGTTACAGCATCTTTTCCAATTTGTCGCAACTTACTACCAACGAGTCTGGTTTTGTAACCAATGCCGGTGATGGTACAAAACGGATCGATGACTATGTAGTGAATGAATTTGGGGTTGTGGTGGAAAAAGCAGCACTGGGGACGGCCAATGAGGCACCTGTATTTTATGTGAATCCCTCCACCGGCAATTCGAAGATCATTGGTGAAGCATCACCCGACTTCATGGTTGGTTTTTCCAACACGCTTACATTCGGTTCTTTTACCCTATATGGTGTGCTCGACTGGCAACAGGGGGGTGAGAAATTCAATGAAACAGCGCAGTATCTCACCTATGTATACCGTTCTGAGTTTTCCGACTTGTCATCGCTTGCAGGCAAACCACTGAATTTCACCACACAGGTTTTCAATGCTTCACAGGTTACCGATTACTGGGTGGAGACCACAACACATGTGGCACTCAGGGAACTATCACTCTCCTACAGGATACCAACCGACATTGTCGGAGGCAAAAGATGGATTCAAAATGCAAACATCTCACTTATCGGGCGTAACCTTTTCATATGGACAAACTTCAAGGGTGTGAACGTCGATGGTATTGCGCGGGATGAATTCAACTATCCATCTTACAGGATTATTTCAGGAAAATTGACACTAACATTTTAATTGAAAAAGAATGAAAAAGAGTATCTATTATACGGCGTTGTTGATGTTGATCCTTTCTTGTGAATCAATCAGCTTCGACGATCCCTCTACGCTCACTAACGAGGAGGCAATCGAAAAAATAAAAAGCATAGGCTATGTGCTTACAACCAGCAGTATACAAACTGCATTCAGGACTACCACTAGCAACGCGGGAGGGTCACATTTCAGTCTTTGGGCTGATCAATCTACGAACACCAATGGAAGTCAGTCATGGTGGGACTTTGCCAATGAACCCCGATTACGACTGAACAACAATGCTGCCTACAGGGGGAATGCAGCAGTGAGAGAAATTTACGCCAATTTCTATCAGGCCAATCTCGATGCCACAAAGGTGATTGATTACATCGAAAACCAGCAACTCACCATCTACGATGATGCGGGAAAAGATCGCACGAAAGATTGTCTTATAGGGGCATACTACGCCAAGGGCGTATCGCAGGGTTATCTGGGTGTCATCTTCGACAGGGGCATCATCGTCGACGATGTGTCATTGACCACACGAGCGTTTCCGCATTCCTACAAGGAGCTCATCGAGAACGGCGTAAACCATCTGGATAAAGTGCTGGAACTTGTTGATGAACATCCTGATTTGAAGTTTGATTTCCTCAGTGGTGTGACAATCACCCGTGCACAGCTGATCAAACTGACAAATTCAATGGCCGCCCGCATCCTTTCATCGGTAGCACGAGACAAGGTGGAAGCGGCATCATTGGGTGACACCCATTGGAACAGGGTACTGGACTATGCAGCAAACGGATTTACCGAGGATTTCATGATACCGTCGGTGTCGGGTGGTTATTACAACGCATTGATCACCGCTCTGGAACGACCCTCCAGCGGAGCCTCCCATGTACCGGTGGATATTAAAATACCCTTCCTTGCCGATAAGAACCGTTCAACCCCCACATCCTATCCGGTTGATAACTCAATTATCCTCCCCCCGATTGAAACGGATGACAACCGATTCTATGAATATTTCACCTATACTACAAATTTCGGCATCTTGCTGGAAGCAAGAGGGAGGGGTTTGTTCAGTAATTACATGCGATCCCGCTGGATGCATCCCGAACGGTCCACATTGGATGTGGAAGGAGCCATCAACCCCTACTTCATTTCTGAGGAGTTGCGCTTGTTGCGCGCAGAAGCAAAATTCTGGCTGGAAGATTATCCTGCAGCAGCTGCAGAAATGAATGCGGCAGACGCAGCCCGTAAAACAAAGGGAGAGCTACCCGATGTGGCAGCCA
>JAAZLV010000238.1 GCA_012799155.1 Bacteroidales bacterium
CTGCACCACTCCCTGATGCCACAACTTTCGCATTTGGGTTTCCGTGCCACACAGACATACCGTCCGTGCAGAATAAGCCAATGGTGGGCTTTTGAAAGGAGTTTGGATGGGATATGTTTCACCAGTTCCCGTTCCGTCTCCAGCGGTGTTTTTGAGTTCCGCGTCAACCCGATGCGGTTGGCCACCCTAAAGACGTGGGTATCTACGGGCATGGCTGGTTTGTCGAAAGCAACTGCCAGAATCACGTTGGCAGTCTTTCGTCCAACACCCGGAATGGTAATCAGTGAATCGATGTCGGAAGGAACCTCCCCGTGGAAATTGTCAACCAGCTTTCGAGCCATGCCAGCAAGGCTCTTTGCCTTGTTGTTCGGATAGGAGCAGGAGCGTATATAAGTGAATATCTCATCAGGTGAAGCGGCAGCCATCACTTCCGGAGTTGGAAACGCTTCGAAGAGTGCCGGCGTGATCAGGTTCACCCGCTTGTCGGTACATTGTGCTGACAGAATCACTGCCACCAGCAATTGATAGGGGTTCTGATAGTGCAGCTCCGTCTCGGCCGACTCGGCATTTGCTTCAAACCAGCCAATCACTTTGCTGTATTGTTCCTTTTTTGTCATCATTCACTATTTAGAGGTGATGGCGTTGACCAGATGGATGGTATGCAGGGCAACAAGAGAGGCTGTTTCTGTCCGTAGTCTTGTCTCCCCGAGACTTATCGGCTCAAATCCGTTGTTGATGGCTTCTGCCACCTCCTGCTCACTGAAGTCGCCTTCAGGGCCAATCAGTATCAGTACATCCTCTCCTTTCCTGTATGATTGTGACAAAGCCGTTTTGGGCAGATCGTAACAGTGGGCAATGAACTTTCTACCGTTAAAAGGTTGTGCCACAAATTCACTAAAGGAACGCATCTCGTCGATGAGCGGTAGTCGGGACTGTTGTGACTGTTTCATTGCAGATATAGCTATTCTGGTCAACCGCTCTCTTTTGATCTCCTTTCGCTCTGAGAAATTGCCAAGGATTGGTGTGAACCTATCAACACCGATCTCGGTTGCTTTCTCCACGAACCACTCATTGCGCTCCATCTGTTTTGTTGGACTGAAAGCAATATGAAGCATGAATTCTCTTTTACGTGGCTCCTCCCATTGACGAAGAACGGTAACCATGCTTTTTTTTGGATGCGATAACAACAGTTTACAGTCGTAAAAGTATCCCTCTCCATCGGTGATGGTGAGTAAATCACCTTCGTGCATACGGAGTACTCTGGCACAGTGTTGTGATTCTTGTTCAGGCAGAATGGGATTCTGCCTGATATCGGGACAATAGAAGAGATTATCGGCCATTTGGTTCAGGATTTGCTCTCCCGGCGGTTGATCTCATCTCGCAGACGGGTTGCCAGTTCGTAGTTCTCTTCTCTCACCGCATCCCTGAGTCGCTCTTTGAGTGCATCTAACCGTAGATCGGTCATCTCTTCCTCAATCTTGTCATTTGTTTCCTGCAAAGATTCACCGCCACCCTTCACGCTTTTTTCGTCGAAAACAACCGCCATGTTGCGCATGATCTCCTCAGTGGTGTAGATGGGTGAATGGGTGCGAATGGCTATGGCTACGGCATCAGAGGTGCGGGAGTCGATGCGGTGCTCCTTGCCGTTCTGCTCGATCAGTAGTTCAGAAAAGAAAGCTCCCTCCTCGAACTTGTAAATTACCACTTCCTTAAGCTCGATGCCCATCTCCTTCCAGATGGAGCAGATCAAATCATGCGTGAGCGGTCTGAGAGGAGTGATCCCCTCCATCACGAGGGCTATCGATTGTGCTTCTGGAGTACCGATCACTATGGGAAGCCGTCGTATTCCCTGCTCCTCAGAGAAAATCAGTGCGTAGGCGCCTGCTTGAACCTGACTGAAAGAGATCCCCAGTATGGAAAGTTTAATTTTTTGTGACACGACAGTATGCAATTATCTGAATCAACTTCAAATATACGAAATAATCGGGAGAGATGGTTCTCAGTCTCATTTTTTTTGATTTTTTCTCCAATTTTGATTGAATGTGCGAAAAATATTGTATCTTTGCATCCGAAAATCAATATGGTGGTTGTAGCTCAGTTGGTTAGAGCGTCGGATTGTGGTTCCGAAGGTCGCGGGTTCGAGCCCCGTTTTCCACCCCAGTCTCAATCATTTTGAGATTTTTATTCTCTTCAGATTTGTTTTAGGTAATCACGTATTTACATACGTGATTTTTTTTATCCCTGTCGTCTGCGAAACTCTGCGCATACAACTGCAGCTGCAACTGCTACATTTAATGATTCAGAGGTGGTCCTGCCGACAGGGTAACTGGGAATCAACAATCTCCGGTTAATCAATTTTTCCGTTTCCCTGCTGATACCTTTCCCTTCACTACCCAATACAATTACTCCCTCAGTAGAGAGTGGTTCCTGATAGATGTCAGATCCATCGAGAAAGGTGCCATATACAGGCAGGTCATTTAGCTCCGTGAGCAAGGAAGCGAGTTCACCTTGGTAACCTTTCACACGTGCAATTGCACCCATGGTCGCCTGCACAGTCTTCGGATTGTAGAGATCGGCTGTGTCGGGAGAACAGAGAATTTGATCAATTCCAAACCAGTCGGCAATGCGGAGAATAGTACCCACGTTGCCGGGATCTTGCACACCATCGAGTGCCAGACTCAGCTTGCCTCGCAGTTGCAGCTCTTCGAAGTTCTGTTCAGGCTGATAAAATACTGCGATGACCTGGGGAGGGGTTTGTAAAAAGGTCGCTTTGGTCAGTTCAATCTCATTTACATCAACTATCTCTTCAGCATTGATTTCCGGATGTGCCTGCAGGACTTCAGGCAGTGCTGCCAAAAACTGACAATGACAGGTTGACATCAGGTCAAATACCAATTTAGTACCCTCTGCGACAAATGTGTTGTGCAGGCTGCGGAACTTTTTCTCTTTGAGTGACCGGATATATTTAATCTTGTTTTTGCTCAGACTCATAGGAGTGTGGAATTTAACTCATCGATTTCAGTATATAAAAGTAACAATTTATTCGCTTAATTGACCTTTTGTGTTAAGATTATCTGTAAACCATGATTGCTGTCACAATAAATAGTGTAAACATATCATTTATTACATGGAAGGATTTCAAAAAAACATTATCTTTGCACTTCCTACACTTGGCATCTCAATGCTGAGTCATTTTATAATTAAGATACAATAACTCAAATATTACCGATATTTTTATGAACGAAAATGCAATCATGAACAAAGCGGCCGACAACATTCGAATCCTGTCGGCATCGATGGTAGAACAGGCAAAATCCGGACATCCGGGCGGTGCCATGGGTGGGGCAGATTATATCAATGTCCTTTTTTCTGAATTTTTGGAATATGATCCTGAAAATCCGAGCTGGGAGATGAGAGACAGATTCTTCCTCGATCCGGGACATATGTCACCCATGTTGTATTCGGTGCTCTGTTTGAGTGGTAAATTTTCGTTGGATGAACTGAAAAACTTCCGCCAGTGGGGAAGTCCTACACCAGGACACCCCGAGATCGACATCAACAGGGGTATCGAGAATACCTCAGGTCCTCTTGGTCAGGGACATGCCTATGCTGCTGGTGCAGCCATTGCAGCACGTGTCTTGCAGGCACGTCTCGGTGAAGGGATGGATCATACCATCTACACTTTCATCTCCGATGGAGGGGTGCAGGAGGAGATCTCACAAGGCGTCGGCAGAATTGCAGGTCACCTGGGGCTGAGCAACCTCATCATGTTTTATGATTCCAACAACATTCAGCTCTCTACAACTACTGATGCGGTGACCAGCGAGGATGTTGCCGCCAAGTACAGAGCATGGAACTGGCGGGTAATCTCGATAGACGGCAACAATGTGGATGAGATCCGCAAGGCACTCACTGAGGCAAAAGCTGAGAAAGAAAAACCGACGCTGATCATTGGTAATACAGTGATGGGTAAAGGGGCGCTTGCTGCCGACTGCACTTCTTACGAGTGTCAGGTCTCCACACATGGTCAGCCTCTCAGTGCTGCTGGTGCTGATTTTGTACAGACAATCAAGAATTTGGGTGGTGATGCGGAGAGTCCTTTCTCCATCTTCCCTGAGGTCGCTGAACTCTATCAGAAAAGAAAAGAAGAATTGAAGGTGATTGTTGCAGAGAGGAATGCCAAGTTGCAACAGTGGACAGCTGCCAATCCTGAATTGGCTGAAAAGAAACGCAAATGGTTCTCCCGTGAATTGCCTGCAATTGACTGGAGTGCCATCACTCAGAAGGCTAACAGTGCCACGCGTGCTGCCTCTGCCGCAGTACTCTCGGAGCTGGCTAAACAGGTGGAAAACATGATCGTGGCATCTGCCGACCTCTCCAATTCTGACAAGACCGATGGTTTTCTGAAGCATACAAAAGCATTGACCAGCAATGATTTCTCAGGTGCATTCCTGCAAGCCGGAGTATCTGAATTCACCATGTCCTGCCTCTGCATTGGAATGAGTCTCCATGGCGGTGTCATCCCAGCTTGTGGTACCTTCTTTGTCTTCTCAGATTATATGAAACCTTCAATACGTGTGGCTGCCCTGATGCAGACTCCGGTAATCTTCATCTGGACACATGATGCCTTCCGTGTTGGAGAGGATGGTCCCACTCATCAGCCTGTAGAACAGGAGGCTCAGATCAGGTTGTTGGAGAAATTGCAGAACCATCATGGAAAAAATTCCGTACTGGTACTTCGCCCTGCTGACGGCAATGAGACCACCGTAGCCTGGAAGATGGCAATGGAAAACAGTGAAACACCTACCGGTCTGATTCTTTCACGTCAGAACATCAAGGATCTGCCGGCTGAGGGGTCACGTTACGAGGCAGCATTGCAGGCCGATAAGGGTGCCTATGTGGTGCAAGATGAGGAGAACTTCGATGTGATCCTGCTTGCCTCCGGATCAGAGGTTTCTACATTGGTTGAGGGGGCTGCCCTGCTTCGTGCCGATGGAGTGAAAGTACGTATCGTATCTGTTCCTTCCGAGGGTCTTTTCCGTTCACAATCAAAAGAATATCAAGAGTCTGTATTGCCAAAAGGATCTAAAAAGTTTGGCCTTACTGCCGGATTGCCGGTTACTCTTGAAGGCCTTGTAGGTGCTGACGGTGCTGTATGGGGCATGAACTCGTTCGGCTACTCGGCACCCTATACAGTATTGGATGAGAAACTTGGATACACTGGAGAGAATGTGTATGAGCAGGTTAAGAAAATGTTGTAACGATATAAAGAATTAATCATGTCGTTGTTCACAAATGCTGAAAAACCGATTGGTATTGCTTCCGATCATGCAGGATATGAGATGAAGCAATACCTGATCGGGATCCTCGAGGAGAAGGGGATCCCTTACAAGGATTTTGGGGCCTATTCCCCAGATAGCAGTGACTATGCCGACTATGCGCATCCCCTGGCCACGGCAGTGGAGAATGGGGAGTGCTATCC
>JAAZLV010000239.1 GCA_012799155.1 Bacteroidales bacterium
CTGGTGGTGTTCGCCGATGAGCCCTCCGGCAGTCTCGACAGCGACAACAAGGCAGAGTTGCACCAGCTCTTCTTTGAGCTTCGCGACAAGCTGAACCAGACGTTCGTAATCGTGACGCACGATGAGCAGCTGGCTTCCATCACCGATCGCACCATTCACATGCGCGACGGGATGGTTGAGAAATAGTTGTCAGCTGTAAGTTGTTTTCTGATGTTTGAGTGCGGATATATTTCACTGCGACTACATCTTCTTGTCAACCCGACAACAAGCTGATGTCTTGGAAATATTTCCTCTCACAGACAGCAAACGCTTTTGAACATCAAACATCGAACCAAGAACATCAAACATCAAACCAGGAACTTATATACATACTTACATACTAACTTACAAACGTAAGAGATATGAAATTCAAAACAGTACTTATGGCAATCGCAATTGGCGGGAGCATGCTCTCCTGCAACGAGGCAAAGGGACCTGAAGGCAAGTCCGGCAAGGAGCTGAGCGAGATCATCGGCAAGGCCGATCCGTCTGTCGCGCAGGGAAAGATGACGGCAGAGGTGCTGCACAGCTTCGGCCGTGTAGGCAGCCTGTCGGTGTCGCCCGATCGCAAGCAGATTCTCTACCAGGTCACCTACATCAGCATTCCGGAGAACAAGAGCAACAACGAGCTCTTCATCATGAAGAGCGACGGCAGCCACAGGAAGCAGCTCACCATCACCAACACGCAGGAGAGCAATGCCCAGTGGATCGACGGGGGGCGCAAGATCGCCTTCCTGAGTAACGAAACAGGCTCCTCACAGATCTGGACCATTAACCCCGACGGGGGAGGGATGACACAGATCTCCAACCAGAAGGAACCCATCGAGGGCTTTGTGATCTCGCCCGACGGCAAGAAGGTTCTTTTCATCCGCAGCGTGAAGAGCGGCAAGAAGCCGGGAGAGCAGTATGCCGACCTGCCGGGAGCCAGCGGCCGCGTGGTGGACGACCTGATGTACAAGCACTGGGACCACTGGGTGGAGAGCGTGCCGCATCCTTTCCTGGCCGACCTGGAGGGAAATCGCTTGAACAACATCGTCGATCTGCTGGAGGGTGAACCTTACGAGGCACCACTGGCACCCTTTGGCGGCATTGAACAGCTCGCCTGGAGCCCCGACGGAAGCACCATCGCCTACACCTCTCGCAAGAAGACCGGCAAGGAGTATGCTGAGTCTACCAACTCCGATATCTACTTCTACGACCTGGCGAGCGGTGAGACCCGCAACATGACCGAGGGGATGATGGGCTACGATGTCAACCCGCAGTTCTCGCCCGATGGCCGCTACCTGGCCTGGCAGAGCATGGAGCGCGATGGTTATGAATCGGACAAGAACCGTCTCTTCGTGATGGAGCTCGCCACGGGTGAGAAAACATACGTGACCGAAACGTTCGACTATAACACCGACGCCTTCGCCTGGGAGAGCGACAGCAAGACCATCTACCTGGTGGCGCCCGTGCAGGGTACCACGCAGCTCTACGCCACCAACATCGCCACCAGGAGCATCACCCCCATCACAAGCGGGATGCACGACTATACCTCCGTGGCACCGGGTGACGGTGTGCTGATCGCCACCCGCCAGTCGCTTTCACAGCCTACCGAGATCTATTCTGTAGATCTCGCCACGGGCCAAGCCACCAACCTGTCGCAGGAGAACAGCGAGCTGCTGGCCAACCTCACCATGGGCGAGGTGGAGGAGCGCTGGATCGAAACCAGCGACGGCAAGCAGATGCTCACCTGGGTGGTCTACCCGCCCGACTTTGATCCGGCGAAGCAATATCCGGCACTGCTTTACTGCCAGGGGGGACCGCAGAGCATGGTGAGCCAGTTCTGGTCCTACCGCTGGAACCTGCAGATGATGGCCGCCAACGGCTACATCGTGGTGGCACCCAACCGGCGCGGACTGCCCGGCTTCGGCCAGGAGTGGCTGGAACAGATCAGCGGCGACTATGGGGGGCAGAACATGAAGGACTACCTCGCCGCCATCGACGCGGTGTCGCAAGAGCCCTTTGTGGATGAAAACCGCCTCGGATGTACCGGTGCCAGCTATGGCGGCTTCTCGGTTTACTGGCTCGCTGGGCACCACGAGGGACGCTTCAAGGCCTTCCTGTCGCACGCCGGTATCTTTAACCTGGAGGCACAGTACCTCGAGACCGAGGAGATGTGGTTCGCCAACTGGGACATGGGTGGCCCCTACTGGGACAAGGGCAATGCCACCGCGCAGCGCACCTACGAGAATTCACCCCACCGCTTCGTGGAGAAATGGGACACCCCCATCATGATCACTCACGGCGAGCTGGATTACCGCATCCTGGCGTCGCAGGGCATGATGGCGTTCAATGCCGCACAGCTGCGCAACATCCCTTCGCGGATGCTCATCTTCCCCGACGAGAACCACTGGATTGCACGCCCCCAGAACGGCGTGTTGTTCCAGCGCGAGTTCTTCCGCTGGTTCGACAAGTGGCTGAAGGAGCCAGCACTTGCTGAGGCTCAGGAATAAGCTATCTTCCGGCATCGGGTGCAGGGGAATGACAGCTAAAATATTTTTAAAAAACGGAGCAAAATGTTTTGCGATTTGAAAAATATGCTTACCTTTGCACTCGCTATCGGAAACGATTTGCAAACGGTGTGGTAGTTCAGTTGGTTAGAATACCTGCCTGTCACGCAGGGGGTCGCGGGTTCGAGTCCCGTCCATACCGCAAA
>JAAZLV010000240.1 GCA_012799155.1 Bacteroidales bacterium
GTGGGGAATAGCACCGCAATGACGTATCCCCTTGGCAACGCTCTCCTGTTACTTGTTAAACCATTCCTTCTTTCCGGCATCAAAGAGACAAGTTAAACCTCTAAAGAAGCAGGATGATGAAAAAGATTGTTACCACTTTTGCTCTCGCAATGATTTCGATTGCGATGTTTGCTCAGATTGACTTCAATCTCTTTATTCGTGATATTGGCAACTATTCACGGAACTACACCGATGATCATGTGATCGATATGAAGGCGATGATGAGCCGGAAGAACGGCTATTGGAGAGATATCTTCATGGACTATGGTAGAAACCCCAATCCTGCTATTGCTCGCCGTGATCGTTACATCTTCAACGATGACCTTTACCGGTTTGATTTTCCCTCATCAAAGGAGATGAAGAAGATCAACAAGGAGATTGAGAAACGGAATAGGAAGATCATGAAGCAGCAGGAGAAGACGATGAAAGCCTGGGAAAAGGAGGAGAAGAAGATTCGTAAGGAGCAGAAGAAGTGGACGAAGAAAGGTAACTGATGGTAGCCTTCAATAATCCCTCACAATGAAAACAGCAATCCTCGCAATAATTCTGTTGGTTGCCGGACCGGTGTCCGCACAGCCAACAGCTCTTTACACACAGGCTGACCGGGAAATCTTTCAGGAGTACCTCACTACCATCGAAGCCTACCGCGAGGCATCGATGCCTGCCATTCTGGAAAATACAGCACTCTTTTTTCTTGGGAAGCCCTATGTGGCCCACACACTAGAAGGAAGTAGTGAAGAACTGCTGACAGTGAATCTGCGTGAATTCGACTGTACCACCTTTGTGGAGACGGTACTTGCACTATCGCTGACAACTGCAAGTGAGGTGCCTTCGTTCGAGACATTTTTAGTTCATTTGCAGTCGATGCGCTACCGCAACGGAGCAGTCAATGGGTATGCCTCCCGGCTACACTATGCCACCGACTGGATTTATGAGAATACTCAAAGGAGATTGATGTGCAACCTGTCAGCTTCCCTGGGGGGTGTGAAGGAGGAGAAGCCACTCAATTTTATCACCGAGCACCGTGAAGCTTACAGCCGCCTGAAAGAAGATGATGCAATGCTGGATAGTATTGCCATCATGGAAGAGATGGTAAACCGGAGAGGTGGTTTTTATTATCTGCCCAAAGAACGGATCAAAAAAGCGGCAAATCATATTCCCCATATGGCAATCATCCTTTTCACCACCGCTATTGAGGGATTGGATGTCACCCACATGGGATTCGCTTTCAGGAAAGGGGAACAACTTACCTTTCTGCATGCCTCCAGTACAGGTGAGGTGAAGGTTGATGAGCGTTCAATAGAAGAATATACCCGTAATCAGCGGAACACAACCGGAATCATTGTTGCTGAAATCAATCCTGCCTATTCGAAGTGATTCTTGTCACCCGACTCTTTTTTCTTGACCTGTTTCCCTGTAAACCATTTGTCGGTTAACTTAAAAGCCAAATTGACCATTAGCACAAGCAATGCTGCAATGATCAATTGCCAGTACATTGCCAGCGCTGCCAGACAACCGAGTGCAGCACTGCACCAGATGGTGGCTGCGGTGGTAAGTCCATGCACACTGGGACCCCGATGCAGGATTACACCTGCACCAAGAAACCCAATACCGGTGATGATCTGACCCACTATGCGAGATGCATCCCCTTCACTTTCATTTAATACCTCCAGCGATATGAGCACGTAGATTGCAGCTCCAATCGCGACCAGTGTGTTGGTGCGTAGACCGGCACTCTTGTTGTTGATCTCACGCTCCAGCCCTACCGCAGCACCGGCAGCGGTGGCAGCCAGCAGACGGATGATGAATTCCAAAGGTTCCATATTCTTTCGTTCTTAATTGTTCATGTTGATGATCTGTTCAGCTTGCTTTACGAATAGATGCATCCTTTGTTGATCCTCCTCCTCCATGGCGGGCAATCTGTCAGATGGCCATGGAATCAGCCTATAGTGAAGACCTTCGTCGCGAGCTGTTTTCTCTACCCATACCAGCGAGTAACTGCAAGTGTCAATCACAACCGGTGACTCCTCATCCTTCTTGCGAATCACTATCTCCGCCAACATCCCACCATCGGTCAATTCACGCTGCTGGTTGGAGATGAAATTGCCGAGTGAGTAATAAACCACGTTTTGAATCTTGTCCAGCTCTTTCTCCACCTTCATTGGTTGCACCACATGCGGGTGATGCCCTATGATGATCTGCACAC
>JAAZLV010000241.1 GCA_012799155.1 Bacteroidales bacterium
CGATCATGACCACGACCACGGTGATCACACCGGACATGATCATTCACAGGATGCACTCGATCCTCATGTATGGTCCTCCCCCCGTGCTATGCATGTATTTGCACGAAACATGCTTGATGCGCTGGTGAAAGCCAACCCGGAGAGAGCCGAATACTACCGGGAGAACTATCGTCACCTCGCAGAAAAGATTGATGCGGTGGACAGCACACTCACCGCGTTGTTGAACAATGCCCCTTCCCGTTCTTTCATTATCTACCACCCCGCGTTGGGCTACCTTGCCCGCGATTACGGATTGCGGCAGCACAGCATCGAGTTCGAGGGGAAGAAACCTTCACCGGCGCAGCTAAAGGAACTGGTGGACATGGCACGGCAGGAAGAGATCAACACCCTCTTCGTGCAACGGGGCTTTGACCTGAAAAATGGTGAAGTAATTTCCCGCGAGGTGGGTGCCGAACTGTTCGAGATCGATCCCCTGCGCTACGAATGGGACGAGGAGCTTATCAAGATTGCCACCATCCTCTCACGAGAACGCGATGAACAGACTAATTGAAATTACCAACCTGACGGTGGGTTACGAAAACAAGCCGGAGGTGTTGAATAACGTGTCACTCACCATATACGATGATGACTTCCTCGGTATCATCGGTCCCAACGGCGGGGGGAAGACCACCCTGCTGAAGACCGTACTGGGGCTGATCACACCCGTAGGGGGTACCATTCAGTTCTTCGACGGCGAGCGGCAGGTGCCCTCGCTCAACATAGGCTACCTGCCGCAGATCAACCAGATAGATCGCAAGTTCCCGATCTCTGTTTCTGAGGTGATTCTCTCGGGTCTGACCATGCGCAAGCAGCTCCTCAGACGATACAATGCTAATGATATACAGCGGGTTAGAGAGGTGGCAGAGCGACTTGGCATCAGTGAGCTACTGCACCGGGCCATTGGGGAACTGTCGGGTGGACAACTGCAACGGGTGCTGCTGGGCAGGGCTATCATCGACAATCCGAAGCTGATCATTCTGGATGAACCTAGCACCTACGTTGACAAACTCTTCGAGACCAATTTCTACAAGTTGTTGGGTGATATCAACAAGGAGATTGCCATCATACTGGTATCTCACGATGTGGGTACCATCATCTCGCTGGTGAAGAACATCGCTTGTGTGAACCAGGGTCTCCATTACCACTCCGGCAGCGGAATATCACAGGAGTGGCTGAACAAAGCTTACGACTCTTGTCCCATCGAACTACTAGGTCATGGTTCCCTGCCTCACCGTGTGCTGATGCAACATGACCATGACGAATCTGTACCTCACACCCATTCACACGACTGATCCATGGGCGATACGATTGGAATCATCTTTGCAGTGCTATTGCTGGTGGTAGGTGCCATCGGTACCGTAGCCCCGGTGATTCCCGGGGTGCCGCTCAGTTGGGGTGGCCTCCTGCTGCTGAAGTTTCTTCCCTCATTGCAGGATGAAATTTCCTGGACGACAATTGTGTTGCTGGGGATTCTGACATTGGGAGTCACACTGCTTGACAATATTCTTCCAGTCTGGGGTACGAAAAAGCTGGGGGGTAACAAAAAAGTGGTGTGGGGTGCCACCATAGGACTGCTGGTGGGCTTCTTCCTCGGACCCTGGGGCATTATCTTCGGTCCCTTTGCAGGTGCTTTTGCAGGAGGCATCCTCTCGGGTACTAAGTTCCTCCAGGCAGTGAAACATGCCACCGGTGCCTTTCTTGGTTACATTACGGGGTTGGTTCTCAAGCTGATTACCGTGGGGTTGATCGTTTTCTTTTTCTTGCGGGTATTGCTGTGAAATCGCTCTTTGATGCAGGTGTGAAGTACAACCTTGTTTTCGTCATGAGTTCTACCGGGCTACTTTTCTCCTGTGCGAATCAACCTCCGTTTTACAAGAACCACTGTTGCTCATCAGGTACCGGCAGACGACAGGATTCCCTCTTGCCAAACCATCTGTACCTGTTCTTTGCCACGAATGCGTAAAGTACGTTTGAGATTTTCAGGGGTATAATCCTCAAGAGACGGGAGAGCCAGACATATCCTTTCAGCTCTCTGGTAATGCCGATCACCGCCTCCATCCCTTCCAGCCACTCATCATCATCAATAAGGACAATCGTTTTCAGCATGGAATCGGTTTTGCCATGTTGTTCCAGCAATAGCCCTCCCTTTTCACCTTGTTGGGGTACAAAGCGAAAGATATGTTGTTTATCCCGTTTCAGGATAAAATTGACGGTGTCATTGCAGAAGTTGCAGACACCGTCAAATAGGATTATTTTCATTGTTTGATCAGGTACTCAGCAATCTGAACAGCGTTCAGTGCGGCACCCTTGCGGATCTGATCCGATACGGACCAGAAGCTGAGTCCCTTGTCGTTGGTCAGGTCCTTGCGGATACGACCCACGTAGACAGGATCCTTCCCGCTGAGGTCTAACGGCATGGGGTACTCCTTGTTGGTGGGATTGTCGATCACCACCACTCCATCGGCTTTTTCAAACGCCTCACGCGCTTCTGCTACCGATATGGGTCGTTCCGTTTCCAGCCAGATCGCCTCAGAGTGGGCCCGCATCACCGGTACCCGGACGCAGGTGGCACTCACCGCGATGTCGGCGTGCATGATCTTACGCGTCTCGTGGTACATCTTCATCTCCTCCTTGGTATAACCGTTCTCTGTGAAAACGTCCACCTGTGGAATCAGATTGTAGGCAAGCTGATAGGCGAACTTGTTGATGGTGGGTTGCTCGCCGTTTACCAACTGTCTCTGTTGTTCTTCCAGCTCCTGCATCGCTGCAGCTCCTGCACCCGATGCTGCCTGATAGGTGGCCACATGCACTTTCGTGATGGGGGATAGATCGTTGATCGCTTTTAGCGCCACCACCAGCTGTGCTGTTGTGCAATTGGGGTTGGCAATGATGTTGCGAGGGGTGTTGAGTGCATCGGCAGCATTCACTTCGGGTACCACCAGGGGTACATCTTCCTCCATGCGGAAGGCACTGGAGTTATCGATCATGATGGCTCCGTGTTTGGTGATTGTGTCGGCGAACTCGATGGAGGTGCCACCACCCGCCGAAACGAAAGCTATATCGATTCCCTTGAAATCGTCGTTGTGCTGCAGCTCTTTCACTTTAATCTCCTTGCCTTTGAAGCTATAGGTGGTGCCGGCACTGCGTGATGAGCCGAACAAAACAAGTTCATCCAAGGGGAAGTTCCTCTGTTCCAGTACGCGTAGCAGTTCTTGTCCTACTGCTCCGCTGGTTCCTACAATCGCGATGTTCATGAGAATAAAATTTTAATTATGTTGATAACCAAATGGACCTCCTAGTTCATCATTGCTGAATGAGAGAAGATCATGCAAATGTAAACCACAAAGATATATAAAAGCCGATAAAAGAAGCAATTTGTAAATGTTAAAGTATAATTTTTACCGGATGGCAATCTTTTTCGTAATCTTCCCTATTTTTAAGATGTAGTATCCCCTGGGCAGATTGACCGGGTATTCACCAGTACCGGGTGGTATGCGGCGACTGTAGACCTTAACTCCCATGATGTTGAAAATTTCCAGAATCATTTCTTGCTGGAGATTCTCTACTAGAATCCTGTTTTCAAATACCTTTATTTCAATTACCGGTTCCTTGTAATCCCCCGCTTGTTTGATCGTGTCAGTTTGTTGCACCATGCCCCTAGTAGGATTGTTTTCCTGCCCCAAGGCAGGAAAGGCGGTAGCACAGGTAAAAGCCAACAGCAAGATGAGGTAGAATTGTTTCATTGGCAGTTGATTCTATCACAAAGATAGTATTTTTCCTTCATCAGCCAGTTCCACTTCCGGAAAGAGTGCTTTGGCTTCATTGAGCAGTGTCACCAATTCATTGTAACGCGATGAAAAGTGTCCGATTACCAGTTTCTTTGCACCGGCAGCAGCTGCGATCTCGGCAGCCTGACGGGCGGTGGAGTGGTAGGTCTCAGTAGCCCTGTTCAACTCACTTTCGGCAAAGGTGGCTTCGTGATAGAGCAGATCTACTCCCTCGATATAGGGGATGATTTCAGGAGCATAGACGGTGTCGGAGCAGTAGGCATAACGTCTTGGCGGGGCTGCCGGATGGGTGAGGATCCTATTGGGGATTACAGTCCCGTCGCTGGTGACAAAATCGGCCCCCCCCTTGATGGCGGGGATCTCTTTGATCGGAATGTTGTAGTAGTTGATCATCTCCCGGATGATATGGTTTGGGGCCTCCTTCTCCTCGAAAAGAAAACCGTTGGTATTTATCCGGTGTTTTAGTGGAAAGGAGCTGATTCGGATGTTATTGTTCTCATAGATCAGCTCCTTTTTCAGGGGATTCAGCGGATGGAGATGAATCATAAAAGATAAATGGTTGCCCATGTAGGTCAACAGGGGTTTGAGCATAAAATCAATCTCCTTATGGGCATAAATATGCAGATCGGTAGTACGTCCCAACAGGCTGAGGGTGGAAATGAGCCCGGGCAGGCCAAAGATATGGTCGCCATGCAGGTGGGAGATAAAGAGGCTGTGCAGTTTCCCGATGCGGGCTTTGTACTTTCTCATCTGCAGCTGTGTTCCCTCCCCGCAGTCTATCATGAATAGCTTCTCGTTTAGCTCCACCAATTGTGATGGTGGGTTGTGCAGGGTGGTGGGCATGGCGGAGCCGCAACCGAGGATTGTGATGTCAAACCTTGTCATGTCAGCGGATCCCGATCAATTTGTGCGTCTGCAGACTGAGTGCCCACACTGGGTTCAGTCTGACCAGTGAGATGCAGTAATCGACATTCTCCGGAATCATCTTTTGGTTGTCAAAGATGGGACTCAGCAGATATCTTTCCGATTTGGGAAGGATGGTGATGTCGGGCAACGGGTCACCTTTTTCTATTGGGAAACGCAATTCATCTACGATAGGTATCAGCTCTTTCACCTTTTCGAAATGCTGTTTGGGACTACAGGTGATATAGTCTATTCCTTTCGGTACGCGACGGGTGCCATTGGTTTCAATGGCCTGGGAGTATCCTCTCTCCTTGAAGAAGTCTACCACCTCGTCGGTCAGTTGGAGGGTGGGTTCACCCCCAGTCCATACAATCCATTTGCATGGCCAGCTTTCAATCTCGTTCAACACTTCCTCAAGTGTCATTTTTACTCCCCTTTCAAAGTCGGTATCGCAGAAGCTGCATGCCAGGTTGCACTTGGCCAGACGGATGAAGATGGATGCCTGTCCGGTACGTCCTCCCTCCCCCTGGAGAGAGTAGAAGATCTCATTCACATTCAGGTTCATAGATAGCTGTTGTCTTGGGTGTTTCACTTACTTCGATGGCATACAGCTCCGGAAGCAGTGGCTTGAAGTGATCGAAGATCATCTTTGCCAGGTTCTCTGCCGAGGAGTTGAGCGGAGCCATGATGTCGTTGAGGTTGCGGTGGTCAAGTTGTGAGTCGATATACTCCTTCACCACCCGTAATTCGTTGTAATCGCGTACGAACCCCTGACTGTTCAGCATTTCGGCTCGCAGATGAACAGTGACCACATAGTTGTGTCCATGCAGCCGGCTGCAGGGATGATCATCGGGGAGGCCGTGCAACAAGTGGGCTGCCGAGAAATGAAATTGCTTGCTTATCTTGTACATTGAGAATGTGCTGATGTTTTACTCTTTTTCTTCGCTGTTGTCCACCCATTTCAGGTGGGTTCTGAGCGGATAATGGTCTGAAAATGGTACCCTGTCGACTTTTGTCCGGAAAGGTTTCAATTCTTCACTGTGAAGGATGTAATCGATTCGAAACAGGAAGAGGTCCTCATGATAGGTGATCCCCGGCCCAAAAGCAGTGGAGACGTAGGCATCCTTCAGTCCCTTTTTCATCCTTGAGTAGGCGTATGAGATAGGGGTATCGTTGAAGTCGCCGCAGATGATGGTCCCCTCAGTTTTCTGTGTCGCAATAAACCTCTTCACTTTCTCAACCTGTTGGGCACGCATGCGGTAGGCATTGCCCAATCGGCTGCGGATGTTGCTGGCAACCTGTTCCAACTTTACCGAGTCGCTGTTCTGGATGAAATCGCTGTAGAGCTTCTTGTCCTCCGCCATGATGCTGTTCGACTCCAGGTGTACATTCGCTACCGTGTATCTCTTTCCCTCGATGTTGATGGTGTAAACCGCTGCACCATTGTAGGAGGATTCGAAAACGATCTCTTTCGTATCCTCAATGGGATGCTTTGAGAAACATGCCAATCCGAAGATATGATATTTTCCGGAAGATTCCAAACCTGTAACCGATCTATAAGGATACTTATTCAGAATGCGATTCACATCTCTCTGTGAAAAGATCGATTGTCCAGTCTTGCTCACCAGATACTCTTGCAGGCAGACAATGTCGGCATCAGTCGCCGCGATATAATCGAGGATAGGGTGCTCCTCAGAGTTCTTGTTCCGTTCTTCCGGAAAGCCTTGCACGTTGTAGGTCAGCACTTCTATTGTGCCGTGGGGCTCTTTCACCGGGAAGAGATTCATTGGGAAGAAAGTGGTGACCGGTTTGTGGCAGATGAGGATTGCCGCCAGGGAAATCAGGGCCAACTTCCACTTCGAGAAAAAGATCCAGAAGAGGAGGTAGGCCACATTGAGCAGGAAGATGAGACCGAACCCCAACCCAATGTATGAGAAGAGGTTGGTCTTCAGTGGTGACACCTTCCAGGATAGAAAGGAAGTGAAGAGCAACAGGATCACGACCAGGTTGGTGGCAAAGATGATCCACTTGACAATGTCCCTGAACGACCGCTTTTTTTTACTTTTTGCTCGCATCGAAAAGTTTCTTTTTTTCATCTGACGAGAGGCTGCCGTAACCCGATTGTTTTAACTTGTCGAGAATTGCGTCAATCACCTCCTGCTCATCATTCCTCCGTTTGTTATACTCCCAGTCGGTTTCATTGCGGCTGTGCTTCACCTTCATTCTTGCACTTTTTTGACGAGGTTTGAAGAGACCCACCAGCCCATCGAGCAAGCGACTCATCCAGTTGGTTATATCCTTCCCCCTCTTATAATGTACTGCGAAGAGGTATCCCAGCAGTGCTCCGCCAATATGTGCCACATGTCCCCCGGGATTGGCAGTGCTTCCCAACGATAGGAAGTCTATCAGAAAGGCAAAGACGGCGATGTATACGATCTTGATCGATCCCAGGAATAGGAGGTTCATCTGCACCTCTGGGCGATAGAAGGCGGCCCCCATTACGATGGACATCACTGCTGCTGAGGCGCCTATCATCCAGCCTCGGTCCATATCGGTATAGTAGGGGATGGTGTTGAAAGCAACCGCATAGAACAGGGCTCCCGCCAACCCACCCAGCAGGTAGAGGCTTCCCAGGGTACGTCCAGAGAAATACTGCAGGAAAATCTGCCCAAACCAATAAAGCCAGAGCATGTTGAACAGCAAATGCAGGAATCCCTCATGCACGAACATATAGGTGATGGGTGTCCAGAAGCGACTCAGCAGTATAGGGACATGAGAGGGTACACCCAGGAAGGTGACAGGATCTACTGCATGGATATTGAATAGCGTGAAGATGACCATTACCACCTTCAGTGCAACAAATACCAGGGTATTGATGAACAACAGGCGTGTGATCACATTCCCGGCTTTGTATTTGTGTTTGAGGTTTTCAATAATATCGGCCATACTTCCTGTCTTTTTTTCTCCAGTATAAAATCATAAAAATACCGAACAACATCCCTCCCAGGTGTGCAAAATGTGCAACGTTATCACCCGAGCGGTTTGCTACACCGAAGATCAGCTCCAATAATCCGTAACCGATTACGAACCACTTTGCCTTGATTGGGAACGGGAAGGGTATGATGAAAAGCTCTGCATTGGGGAAGAGCATGCCAAAAGCGAGCAGGATGCCAAAGACAGCACCTGAGGCACCCACAGTGACGCTGTCGACCATGGAGAACATCTCCTGTGGGAGGACAGCCTGTACCCTGATGAAGAGTATTAACAACTGGATGAGTCCTGCACCAATTCCCGTAACCAGATAGTAGGTGAGGAATCGTTTGGGTCCCCACACCTGCTCAAGGGTCCGTCCGAACATGAAAACGGCGAACATGTTGAAAAATACATGGGAGATGGAATAGGGGTCATGCAGGAACATGTAGGTGACCAGCTGGAAGATTCGGAAATTATCAGACGCAGGAAAGTGAAGGCCGAATTGCCGGGTTAGGTCGATATCTGCCCTGTTGAACAATACGAACTGCGCCAACCATATGATTCCGTTGATGATGATCAGGTTCTTGGTGACCACCGGTAACATTCCCACAAAACTGTTTCTTGAATTGTACATACTTATACCCAACTGTTGAGGCGCAAAATTACGATTAATTCCTGCAAAATGCGGTTTTTCGCCACACAAAAGGATTTTTTTTATAAAAAACAAATACTTTTTATCATATTTCTTGATTTTATAGGTTTTAACGCTTATATTTGGCGAATAGAAATAAGGCTCAGCCTTGACTTATAGTATGTTTAATTAATTTATTTACCATTTCTTATGAACAAATCAGAACTTATTAGCGCTATTGCCGAAAAAGCCGGTCTTAGCAAAGTGGATGCAAAGAAAGCACTGGACGCCACCCTCGACACCATCTCTGGTGAAGTGAAAGCAGGTGGTAAAGTTGTATTGGTTGGATTCGGCACATTCTCAGTGTCTGAAAGAAGCGCACGTAAAGGGATCAACCCTCGTACTAAGAAAGCCATCAACATTCCTGCAAAGAAAACCGCTAAATTCAAAGCTGGTTCGGAATTGTCTAATCTCTAATGTTTTGGCCAAAGCATAAAAAAGGAACAAATCTCAGGTTTGTTCCTTTTTTGCCTCTTCACCCTCCGGTGGATAATTGACTATCCACCGAATTTGCTTTGTGCGTCCTAAAAAAGTGGTGAATATTTTGCGGCAGTAAAAAAAATATTTGTACCTTTGCCATCCTGAAAATGACTCCGTAGCTCAGTTGGTAGAGCAATTGACTCTTAATCAATGGGTCGAGAGTTCGAGCCTCTCCGGGGTCACTTCATAGTCAAGCACTTACCGCATCAACCGGTAGGTGCTTTTTCTTTTGGGTAAACAATGGGTAAACATTTTCCGTAAAACATCAATAATTATCTCATTCCATCGATAAGATAATTCCCGTTAAGCATAAATATTCCAACCCTTTTTATTCCTAATTAATCGATATTATCTTCCCCAACTCCCCCATTTTTTTCTCAACGATCCATCATTCCCCCATTGGTAACATTTAGGAGTATAACTACCTGTACCAACAATGTTACCAATCCTTGCCTAAAACTCCTTTCCTTTACAAAATCCACAAAACGGACAAAGAACCAATTACATAACAAGCTTCAGCGAACCATTCAACCCATTTAGATATCACCCGGCCATCCTCCCAACCCCCTGGAA
>JAAZLV010000242.1 GCA_012799155.1 Bacteroidales bacterium
CAGTAATAACACGAATATTCACCCTTAAACGACAATAAAATGAAAAAAGAAGCAAATCCAATCTCCAGGAGAAAGTTCCTGGCAGTCTCCGGAGCCATCGCCGGTACTACCATCGTGAACCCGGCTTCAAACATCCTTGCTACCAACATGGGCAGCAACAGTATGAACAACAAGAAAACAAGGCTGGCTATTGTCGGCCTCGGCATCAGGGGTACCAGCATGTGGGGCAGCAGTCTCACGAAGGATTATGCTGACAATGTGGAATTTGTGGGTCTCTGTGACCATAACCCCGGTAGGCTGGCGCTGGGAAAGCAGCTGATCGGTACCGACTGCCCCACCTTCGACGACTTCGAACAGATGATGCGCGAGACCAAACCCGATCAGCTGATTGTCACCACCGACGACGACACCCATGACCACTTCATCGTAAAAGGGATGGAGATGGGTGCCGACATCATCTGCGAGAAGCCGATGGCCATAGACGAGCAAAAGATCCAGCGCATCATTGACGCCGAGAAGAGAACAGGCAAACAGTGCAGGGTTACCTTCAACTACCGCTACTCACCCCACCGCGCCAAGATGTGGGAGATTCTCCAGTCAGGTGAGATCGGTGAGCTCACCTCGGTCGACTTCCACTGGTATCTCGACACCTCGCACGGTGCCGATTACTTCCGCCGATGGCACCGACTGGTGGAAAAGGGGGGATCGCTCTGGGTGCACAAGGCCAGCCACCACTTCGATCTGCTCAACTGGTGGATCGGTAGCGACCCGGAGAGCGTCTATGCCTTGGGAGACCTGGAGTTCTACGGCAAGAATGGACCTTTCCGTGCCGACAACTGCCGCAGCTGCCCCCACACCAAGGAGTGTAACTTCTACTTCGACATCATGCGCAGTGAACATCTCAAAAGGCTCTATGTGGAGAACGAAAAATATGACGGCTACCACCGCGATGGATGCGTCTTCCGCAACGATGTCAACATCTACGACAAGATGGCCGCCACCATAAAGTACATGAACGGCGTGCAGGTGGCCTACTCGCTCACCACCTACTCCCCCTACGAGGGCTACCGCATTGCCTTCAACGGCACAAAGGGACGTATGGATGCCTGGATACAGGAGTCCAACCCCACCACCGATGCCAACTACGACGAGATCGTGGTCTCAAAGAACTTCGGGAAGAGAGAGTATCACCACATCCCGCAAGGCAGTGGACACGGCGGAGGCGACAAGCTGCTCAAGGACCAGATCTTTATCCCCTGGATACCCGACCCGTGGCGGCAAGCCGCAGGCGTACGTGACGGTTCACTGGCCTGCCTGGTTGGCATCGCTGCCAGGAAGAGCATCGCCTCGGGCGAAACGGTGATGATCAAAGACCTCACCTCCATTCAGCCCATGGTGAAGAAAGCCTGACAAACGAAACGATTGAGACAATGAGACGGCTCACTTTCTTCCTGCTGACTGTCATAATGCTTTTACTCACGGTGACATTAAGTTGCGAGAAGAGTATCCCGGTAATTGAACATCCTGAGAAGGAAAAGCCGGAGACAGAAAAGCCGGATGAGACAAGCAACCACACTTACCCCACACCGGTTACCGAGGCGGCCCAGGCCTTCCCCGGTGCCCGGGGTGGTGGGATGTACACCAGCGGCGGCCGGGGGGGGAAGGTGATCCGTGTAACCACTCTCGAGGATAACGGACTGCCGGGTTCACTCCGCCATGCCGTGAATCACTCGGGAGCACGTATCATCCTCTTCGATGTGAGCGGTACCATCAGGCTGAAGAGCAAGCTGGACATCACACAAGGGAACCTCACCCTCGCCGGCCAATCAGCTCCCGGCGGCGGCATCACCCTGGCCGACTACCCGGTGGAGATCAAGGCGGACAATGTGATCGTGCGCTACCTCCGCTTTCGCATGGGAGACCTGAAGGTGACCAATGATCAGGATGCATTTGGTGCACGTAACCGTAAGAACCTGATCATTGATCATTGCTCCATAAGCTGGTCTACCGATGAGTGCGCTTCCTTCTACGACAACGAGAACTTCACCCTCCAGTGGAGCATTCTCTCCGAGAGCCTCCGCCTCTCGGTGCACGAGAAAGGATCACACGGCTACGGCGGCATCTGGGGTGGAGTGAACGCTTCCTTCCTCTGCAACCTCCTGATACACCACGACAGCCGCACACCCCGCTTCTGTGGCAGCCGCTACAGCAACAAACCCGACAGGGAGAGCGTTGATTTCCGCAACAACCTGCTCTACAACTGGGGGGCCAACAATGCTTACGGCGCTGAAGGGGGAAGCTATAACATCGTGAACAACTACTACAAGCCAGGCCCCGCCTCCTCCAACCGCGGCAGGCTGCTGCAACCTTATGCCGACGATGGAAAGAATGCCCAACCAAAAGGAACCCATGGTCGCTTCTACCTCAGCGGCAATTATGTGAGCGGCAACAACAGCGTCACCGCGAACAATAGCCTGGGGGTACATCTGCACAGCACATTTGCAACGCACGCACCCGGTGTGACGCTCGACGACATCCTTGCCGAAAGCGAGTTTGTGATGGCGGAGACAAGCACCGTCAGCGCCGCGGAAGCCTATGAACAGGTGCTGCAAAAGGCCGGGAGCAGCAGAAGCCGCGATGCGATCGACAGCAGACTGGTGGAGGAGACCCGTACCGGCACGACGACCTTCAAGGGACTTAACCCGCAGAACAGCGATCCCTACCCCAAGCCGGGCATCATCGACAGCCAGGAGGATCTCAAGCCGGCCGATGTAGGTGCCGACTGGACCGCCTGGCCCGCCCTGGCAGAGGGAGTACTTCCTGCCGACAGTGATGGTGACGGCATGCCCGACACCTGGGAAATTGCAAAGGGATTGGATCCGCAAACAGCCGATGCAAGCGGTCGCCACCTCAGCACCGCATACGATAACATTGAGGTCTACCTTAACGAGCTGACCGCAATAGCACCATAATGAATTAATTCGATGAAACATACGAAACTCCACATCGCTCTTTTTCTGTTTATCTCTACAACCTTCCCCCTCTTCCCGCAGGTGAACATATCCCGTGCCTGGGTAGCCGACCGGGGCGACGGCACCTACCGCAATCCCATCCTCTATGCCGACTACTCCGATCCGGATGTCTGCCGTGCGGGTGAAGATTATTGGATGACCGCCTCCAGCTTTAACTGCATACCGGGACTGCCCATCCTACACTCCAAAGACATGGTGAACTGGAAGCTTGTCAACCATGCCATTGACCGGCTGCCACCCGACGTGCATTTCTCCTCCCCGCAACATGGCAACGGCGTGTGGGCACCCTCCATCCGCTACCACGACAACATGTTCTACATCTATTACGGCGATCCCGACTTCGGCATCTTCATGGTGAAGAGCGATGACCCGGCAGGAGAATGGAGCGAGCCCCAACTGGTGAAGGCCGGTAAAGGGCTGATCGACCCCTGTCCCCTCTGGGATGAAGATGGAAAGGTCTACCTGGTCTATGCCTATGCCGGCAGTCGCGCCGGCATCAAGAGCGTGCTGAACATTGCGGAGATGAACGCTGAAGGAACCAACACCATCACTCCCGGCCGGATCATCTACGACGGACATGCGCTCGATCCCACCATTGAGGGGCCCAAGTTCTACAAACGGAACGACTGGTATTATATCTTTGCACCGGCCGGCGGGGTAGCCACAGGCTGGCAAACAATCCTCCGCTCGCGCAACATTTATGGTCCATATGAAAGACATGTTTCGCTGGCGCAGGGCAGTAGCGATGTAAACGGTCCCCATCAGGGGGCATGGGTCTCCACACCCGCCGGAGAGGATTGGTTCTACCACTTCCAGGATGTCGGAGCCCTCGGCCGCATAGTCCATCTGCAACCGATGAAATGGATGAACGACTGGCCGGTGATGGGGATTGATGCGGATGGTGATGGTTGCGGTGAACCGGTACCCCACTGGAAGAAACCGGCAATCGCCGGCAATCACCCTGTCGTCACACCGCAGGAGAGCGATCACTTCGACGGTGCCACCCTGGGACTGCAGTGGCAGTGGCACGCCAACCCGGGTGAGTGGTGGTCCTACAGCGACAGCGCCACCGGTACTCTCAGCCTCTATTCAGTGCCACTACCGGCCGATTATCAAAACCTGTGGGATCTTCCCAACCTGTTGTTGCAAAAGTTTCCGGCAAACCGATTCACAGCCACCGCAAAGCTAACCTTCCTGCCCTCCGATGCCATCATCGGCGAACGCACGGGACTGGTGGTGATGGGGATGGACTATGCCATGCTCTCGCTGGAGAAAACGGCTGAAGGGTTCTCCCTCTCGCAGATCAGCTGCAAGGATGCCGACAAGGAAGGTGAAGAGGTGATCCATGCCACAGTGCCCTTGTCTACAGGCGCACTCTATCTACGCGTGGAAGTTGAGCCTGACGCCGGTTGCCGTTTCAGCTACAGCCTCGACGGACGGAAATTCACCTCCCTGGGAGCGTCGTTCACCGCACGAGAAGGGAAATGGATCGGCGCCAAGATGGGGTTCTTCTGTTCACGCCCGGTCAGCAACAACGACGGGGGACGTGTGGTGCTGAACAGCTTCATTGTGGAATAAACAACGCACAACATGAAAACGATGGGAATGATAAGCTTGCTGCTCCTGCTGGGCTGCCTCTACTGGCAAGTTGCCGCACAAACCGTGATGATTGAAGGTGTGCCGCG
>JAAZLV010000243.1 GCA_012799155.1 Bacteroidales bacterium
ACCTCCCGACCGCCGGTTTCATTCAACACACAGACCTCTACTCCGTTTCCAAAACGAGTGAAGCCATCTACCATGATCACATCTACATTTTGGATGAAGCAATCGTCACTGATACTATAGTTGGCAATATAGTTCTGAACATTCTCAATCACTACATTGTCTCCCACAGTGCAATTATGAAGCACCGCATGGCTGATGCCGGAATGTTTCTTCAATCCCCCGGCAAGATGAAACTCCTTGTTAAAAAGTCCCAGCTCAATCTTTCCTGAGAACTGGGTATGTCTGATATGGTTGGGAAGAAATCCTTCCTTCACCCTGACAGAATCCCAGTCGGTGCTGCTGCATCCGTTATGCTGCAGTGAACGGATTTCTTCTTCGGTCAATGATCGATATAGTTGCATAGTCGGTTTCAATATTGAGAAGATGAATGTATTGGATGAATGATTTATCTGTTGGTAAAACGGCTACAGAAAAAAGCGAGACTCCCCTGTGGGGATCCCGCTTCGATTCGTATGTTTACTTATTTTTCAATGCTTCAAAGACCAAGCGTTCCAGTTCCTCAGCCAACTCGGGGTTGTCTCTGACGGCCAGTTTGGCGGCATCGCGTCCCTGTCCCAGTTTGGTATCGTTGTAGCTGTACCAGGAGCCACTCTTCTTGATGATATTGAGTTCAGACCCCAAGTCGATAATCTCACCTGTGCGGGAGATACCCTCACCATACATGATGTCAAACTCAGCCTTACGGAAGGGTGGTGCCACCTTGTTCTTCACCACTCTGACACGGGTGGGGCGACCAATCTGATCCTCACCATCTTTGATGGGTGATCCGTTGCCGCGGATATCGAGCCGCACCGAGGCGTAAAACTTCAATGCGTTACCACCTGTCGTGGTCTCAGGGTTCCCGAACATCACGCCGATCTTCTCGCGCAACTGGTTGATGAAGATGCAGGTGGTGTTGGTCTTGCTGATGGCTGAGGTGAGCTTGCGCAATGCCTGTGACATCAGGCGTGCCTGTAGGCCTACATTCGAGTCGCCCATGTCCCCTTCGATCTCCTTTTTTGGTGTCAGCGCCGCTACAGAGTCGATCACGATGATATCGACGGCAGAGGAGCGTATCAGTTGCTCAGCGATCTCGAGTGCTTCCTCACCACTGCTTGGCTGCGAGATGAGCAGCTCGTCGGTGTTTACCCCCAATTTTTCTGCATAAAAACGGTCGAAGGCATGCTCCGCATCGATGAAGGCTGCTACTCCTCCAGCCTTTTGAGTCTCGGCGATGGCATGAATGGCCAGCGTGGTCTTACCCGACGATTCAGGTCCGTAGATCTCTATGACCCTGCCACGCGGATATCCCCCTACACCTAAAGCAACGTTCAATCCTATGGAGCCGGAGGAGATGACCGCTACTTCTTCTACCTTCTCATCGCCCATCATCATGATGGATCCCTTTCCATAAGTCTTCTCTATCTTGTCCATCGCTGCCCGCAGTGCTTTCAGCTTCTCACTGTTCTTGTTCTCTTTTTCCTGTTCCATAATGTTGTTGATTGTTTCTTTTTAGCCTGATACCCCTGTGTCAATCACTTTTGCAAACAGCCTGCCAAAGAGGATGTCGTGAGGAGTAATAACCAGATTTGAATTGCTATTTGCTGCCCAGGATCTGTACAGCATGGTTCTTCGTATCCACTTCGCGTCCCGCCAGTACATGGGTGATCACACCCTGTTCATCTGTCAGAAAAGTGGTTCGCACTGTTCCCATATATCTTTTACCCATCATGGTCTTCTCTTGCCACACACCGAAGAGTTGCACCAACCGTTTTTCGGTATCGGCTATAAGAGGAAAGGGTAAAGTATGTTTGTTGATAAACTTCTGATGGGATGTTTCGCTGTCAACGCTGACACCCAGAACTGCGTAACCCGCTTGTTGCAGATCACTGTAACCGTCGCGCAGGCTGCATGCCTGAGCTGTACACCCGGGGGTGTTGTCTTTCGGGTAGAAGTAGATGGCCAGCTTCTTGCCGGCATAGTGACTTGCTTTCACTGGTTCTCCATGCTGATCGGTTCCAAGTTCTTCCGGAATCCTGTCTCCAATGTGTAATGCCATTGATTTTTATTAAATTAGTTTCGTTCTCAAAGATATAAAAAAAATTAGTTGAAACGAAAGGATGGACAGTGCTTTTTTATGCCAGACAATAAACCCCGCCCGGCAGTGCTTTCACCACATTTTTTACTTCCAGTTCCAGTAGGGTAAGGAACAAATCGGTGACGGGAATGTTCAACTCCACGGATATGTTGTTCACCTGCATTGACTCCTGTCGGTCCAGCAGTTGGCATATCTGCTCCTCCTCCGCGGACAACTCCATGAACAACTTTTTCTGTGTCTCTTTGTTCATCTCCGGCTGTTTCTCCCATCCCATGTGGGCGAGGAACTGTTTGCTGCTGTGCAACAACACCGCCTGGTTGTCCGCAATGAGGCGGTTACAGCCTGCCGACATCGGGTCTTTCACCCGCCCCGGCAAGGCAAACACCTCCCGGAAGTAGGAGTTCGCAATATCGGCGGTGGTGAGCGATCCTCCTTTCACGCCTGATTCAATTACCACCACCGCGTCGGCCATGCCGGCCACGATGCGGTTGCGTTTCACGAAGTTGTGTCGGTCGGGGTTGGTCTCGCTGGGGAACTCGGTGAGTAGCGCTCCCGTTTTCAACATCTCCACTGCTGTCTGACGATGCAGGGAGGGGTAGATGCGGTCGAGGCCATGAGCCAGTACCGCTACGGTGGAAAGACCTTCTTTCAGTGCCGTACGGTGGGCACAGATATCGATGCCGTAAGCCAGTCCGCTAATTATCAAAATATCGGGATTGCTTTCAGACAGCTCCCGGATAAATGATTCACAGAACTGCGTCCCCTGACGGGTTGCATTGCGGGTACCCACCACGCCAACAACCTTGCTGCGGTTCAGGTCACAATCTCCCCTGGCGTAGAGCAGTACCGGTGCATCGATACATTGGGTAAGCCGCTGCGGGTAAGAGGAGTCGGTGAAAAAGAGGGGTTGAAGGTTGTTTTTCGTGACAAAGGTAAGCTCCTTCTCTGCCCGCCGGAGCACCTCCGGATTGCGGATCTCATCGATCACCTTTTCTGGCAGTCGGGGGATGGCTTTGAGTCGCTGCCTGCTCTCCCGGAAGATTGTCTCCTCATCGCCCACAATCTCCATCAGGTTGCGTGCATGCATCACCCCCACACCTTTGATCAGCGTGAGTGCGATCTGGTAGAGGACTTTGTTGTCCATGATAAGTTGAATAATCTTATCAGATGTAATCTTTGAAAGCCTGGTCGAACAGTTCCGGCTGCGACAGCTTGCCGTTCACCAGGTTGACCACCTCGATTTTCGCCTTGGCACAGACGACTCCATCCTTCTCACGAATGATCTCCTGGTGGAAGATATACTTCACCCCAATCCGCTCCAACCGGGTGACGGTGCAGCGAAAGAGATCCATCCCGATGAGGGGTACCTTGTAGCGGATCTCCACTCGCGAGACCACTGCATCAATCCCCTGCAGGTGCAGCTCATGAAAGTTGAGCCCCACCTTTTCCAGAAACTCATGTCTCGTTACCTCGAAATAGTGCTGATAGTTGGCATTGTTCACGTGCCCTTGCGTATCGCACTCATAATCACGCACCTTTAGTGTGTATTCAAATATCGGTTGCGCCACGTTCACTCATTTAAGATCTTACTTCCTTTCTTTCAGCCACTCTCTTGCGTTGACGAATGCCTCCATCCAGGGGGTCACCTCATGCTTGCGGAAAGCGAAGGGGTAGAAGGCATTCTGCCATGGGAAGATGGTGCGCTCCAGGTGAGGCATCATAGCCAAGTGACGGCCGTCGTTTGAACAGACGGCGGCAGTTGCATGGTCGGAGCCGTTGGGGTTGCCGGGATACTCGTCGTAGAGGTATTTTGCGGCAATGTTGTAGGCCGATTCTTCGCCTGGAAGCACGAAGCGCCCTTCGCCGTGAGCCACCCAGATGCCCATCTTGGTGCCTGCAAGCGAGCGGAAAAGTATCGATTCATTCTGTGGAATCTCCACGCTCACGAATGCGGACTCGAATTTGTGCGACAGGTTGTGCGCCATTTTCGGGTGGCTGTCGCCCATCTCGGGGTATACCAGCCCCAGCTCCATCATTAGCTGGCAACCATTGCAGATGCCAAGGCTGAGCGTATCTTCACGTGCATAGAATTTGGTGAGCGCCGCTTTGGCCTGCTCGTTGTAACGGAAGCCGCCAGCCCATCCCTTGGCGGAGCCCAGCACGTCGGAGTTGGAGAAGCCGCCACAGAAGACGGCGAACTGTACCTCTTCAAGTGTCTCCCGTCCCGAGGTGAGATCGGTCATATGTACATCCTTCACGTCGAAACCTGCCAGATGTAGGGCGTAGGCCATCTCCCGTTCGCCATTGGTTCCCTTGTCACGGATGATCGCTGCGGTGAGACCGCTGCGCCCTTTCCGGTCGGGGTCGAGACCCAAGTCGGCCATCTTCCCGGTGAAGGAGGAGTTGAAGTTGAATTGCAGTGGTTGCTGCTTGTAGTTGGCAAAGCGATCGGCGGCACATTTCTCACCGCTCTGCTTGCAGTCGAGGAGGTAGGAGCTCCTGTACCAGACATCGCGCAGATGGTCTATGTCGAACTCTTGCCGGTAATCATCCTTGGCGATCACCAGCTTGCGTTCTTCTGTAGGGCGTGCCACGATGGCAAATCCCACGCCGTAATCTTCCAGAATTTTCTCCACTAGTCGGTGATGCTTCACCTGAATCACTACTCCCGGGTTTTCCGAGAAGAGTATCTTGATCAGGTCGGCATGACGAATCTTGTCGAGGTGTGCCTCAATGCCCCCCTGCGGGTTGGCAAAGCACATCTCCAGCAACGTGGTGACCAGTCCACCGGCGGAGATGTCGTGACCCGCCAGTATGAGGCCACGGCTGGTGAGTTCCTGCACGGCGGTGAAGGTATTTTTAAAATATTCGCTATCGTTCACTGTCGGCACCTCGTCGCCAACTCTGCCCATGGTTTGGGCAAAGGCGGAACCACCCAGCTTGAAGGTGTCGAACGAGAAGTCGATATAGTAGAGATAGGTGCCTTTGATGTAGGCCAGCACAGGGCTGGCAATGCGGCGAATGTTCTTCACCTCGGCGGCCGCGGAGATGATCACCGTGCCTGGGGAGTAGACCTTTTCGTCGCCATATTTTTGCGTCATGGAGAGAGAGTCTTTACCGGTGGGTATGTTGATGCCCAGCTCGGAGGCGAAGTCGGAGCAGGCCTCCACTGCCTTGTAGAGACGTGCATCTTCACCCGGGTTGCGGCAGGGCCACATCCAGTTGGCGCTCAGTGAGACGCTCTGAAGTCCCTCTTTGAGGGGTGCGAACACCATGTTGGTGAGTGCTTCGGAAATGGCCAGCACCGAACCGGCAGCAGGATCAATCATTGCCGCTTGGGGGGCATGACCAATAGAGGTGGCCATACCGGCATATCCCCGGTAGTCGAGTGCAATGGCACCACAGTCGCTCAGCGGTAGTTGTATCTCTCCCTGGCACTGCTGACGTGCTATCTTGCCGGTTACGGAACGGTCTACCTTGTTGGTGAGCCAGTCCTTACAGGCTACTGCTTCCAGCTTCAATACGTTCTCAATGTAGGTGCCAAGCTCCGATGTGTTGTAATCGGGAGACTCGTAGTTCTCTTCCAGGGTGCTGTCTTCCATCACGGTGACCGGTGGTTTGCCGAAGAAATCGGCCAGCTCCATGTCGATGGGGTTAGCTTCCCCCTCCTTGCGGAAGGTGAAGCGCATGTCGTCGGTGGTCTCACCCACCACGTACATTGGTGCACGTTCGCGGGCAGCAATCCGTTCAATCCTCTCAATTTCCTGTTGTTCCACCAGGAGGCCCATCCGTTCCTGGCTCTCATTGCCGATGATCTCTTTTGCAGAGAGTGTTTTGTCTCCCACCGGCAGCTTGTCTATTTCGATCACACCGCCGGTCTGTTCCACCAGCTCGGAGAGGCAGTTGAGATGTCCCCCTGCGCCATGGTCGTGAATGGAGACGATGGGGTTCTCCTCCGATTCAGAAAGTGTGCGGATCACGTTGGCCACCCTTTTTTGCATCTCGGGGTTGGCACGCTGCACCGCATTGAGCTCGATGCCGGAGGAGTACTCGCCGGTATTGACCGAGGAGACAGCACCGCCGCCCATTCCTATGCGGTAGTTGTCGCCGCCAAGCACCACCACCTTCTCTCCGCTCTTCGGATCGCCTTTCTTGGCATCGCGACTGTTGGCGTAGCCCACGCCTCCGGCAAGCATGATTACCTTGTCATAGCCGAACTTCTTCTGGTTTTCGGCATGCTCGAAAGTGAGCAGGGAGCCGCAGATGAGTGGCTGCCCAAATTTGTTGCCGAAGTCGGAAGCACCGTTGGAGGCCTTGATCAGAATCTGCTCCGGAGTCTGGTAGAGCCAGGGACGGGGAGCCATCGTCTGCTCCCAGGGGCGACCCTCCTCCAGTCGGGGGTAGGAGGTCATGTAGACCGCGGTCCCGGCTACGGGCAGTGAACCCTTGCCCCCGGCAAGGCGGTCACGTATCTCCCCGCCGGTACCGGTAGAGGCACCGTTGAAGGGCTCCACGGTGGTGGGGAAGTTATGTGTTTCAGCTTTAAGCGAGAGTACGCTCTCTACCTCCCGTGTCTCAAAAAAGTCTGGCTTGTCGCCGCTGGCGGGTGCAAACTGTTCTATCTGCGGTCCCCGGATGAAGGCCACGTTGTCTTTGTAGGCCGATATTAGGCTGTTGGGGTTGATATTTGATGTCTTCTTGATCAGTTGGAAGAGTGTGAGTTCTTTCTCCTCGCCATCGATGATGAAACGGCCGTTGAAAATCTTGTGGCGACAGTGTTCCGAGTTGACCTGTGAGAAGCCGAACACCTCACTGTCGGTCAGTTTCCGTCCCATCTTACTACTCACTTCATTTAGGTAGGCGATCTCGTCGTCGCTCAGTGCAAGCCCCTCGGCAGTGTTGTAGGCAGCGATGTCATCGATGTAGATAATTGCCTCAGGCTGGCGGCCGATGGTGAAGAGCGCCTGGTCCAGCTGTTCATACTTGCGCTGCAGCATCGGGTCAAAGTCGAATGCGCTGCTTGCTGCCAAGGGGGTATATTCCTCAATGCGATTGATTCCTCCAATACCCATGTTCTGCGTGATTTCCAC